>VBOD01000084.1 GCA_005877615.1 Nitrospirota bacterium
GTCGCCGTGTAGATGTCGTAATCGTCCAGGGACCAGAGGTAGCGGCCCTGGGCCGACGGCTTGGGCGGGCACTCCGGACTCTTGGCGTGCGTGGACGAGAAGAGCACCCGCCGGTCCCCGGGCAGGAAATAGCCGCAGGTGGTGGTGCCCCGACCCGTGCTGACCATCCGCGCGTCGCGCCCGTCCAGTCCCATCACGTACTGCTGGTAGCAGCCGCGCCCGTCCCGCGTGGATTGAAAAATCAGGGATCGCCCGTCGAAGGAAAAATAGGCCTCGGCGTTCTGTCGGCCGTGCGTGAGCTGGCGGATATTGCGCAGATGCCGTTCGCTCCTGGCGCCGGCCGGCGCGCCCTCCGCGGGAAGAGGCGGTTCATCGCCGCGCTTGATCACCGCGCCGTTCTCGAAGACCAGGTAGCTGTTCCATCCATAGAAGAACAGGAGGCGCGCGACCGGCTTCACCGCCTCCGGCGAGAGACCGTAGAAGACGGAGACGACATGCGTGGGATCGTCCGGGTTCCGGAAGGACAGCAGCAGCGCCATCCCGCTGCCCTGATAGTCTTTGCCTCCGACTCGAAACCCGTCCGGCCGGAGATCCACGCCGGGCGGCAGGCCCCGCTTGGCCCAGGCGTATGCGGACCCGGCATTCGGTCCTCCCAGCAACAGGACCGACGCATCGCGAAGGTCTTGACCGGCCGCGCCGACCTCACTGGCCGACCGCAGCCCCACGCCCTCCTGTTTGGCGACCCGCTCCGCGAGTTCCCGGTAGGGCGCCGCCGCGGAGTCTAGGGAAGGGGTCACGACGACCCGGCGCGGGTCGGTGACGAACAGGTTGAGCATGGGTGGCAGGTCGCGGCGGGGGATCCGGCGGAAGACGTGATAGTCGGGGTCGGCCTCGGCCTTGACGTCGGCGGCGCCCGCCCGCTCGATCCAGCGGGCGAAGAACGCGCGCAGGTCGCGCGACGATACCCGGGTGAAGAGCGCTTCCAACTCACGCCAGCCGATCCGCCGGCCCCCGTACTCGGCCACCAGCGTCCGGAGGGCCGCGAAGAACCGGTCGTCGCCGATCTCCCGGCGCAGCATGTGAAAGACCATGGCGGCCTTGTTGTAGCCGATCGCGTTGTCGCGTTGATCGGATTTCCGCTTGAACTGCACGACCGGATAGTCCTGATCGGGCGGGACGTACACGGCGTAGCTCAGCAGCATCATGCGCCGCTCCTCGCGGGCCTTCTGCGGATCGCCTTTCAGCTCGTGCCAGTAGTAGTTCGCCAGGTACGTCGTCAGCCCTTCCGCCCAGTTTCCGCCATTGTCGTTGAAGACATGGTTGCCGATCCAGGAATGCACGATTTCATGGCCCAGGGCATAGGGCTGCGTGTAGTGGCGACGGATCGAGCCGGCCCCGAGGAGCGCGTAGGACGGCATGCCGAGCCCGCTGGCGAAGAAATTCTCCCCGATGGAGAAGCGCGGGAAGGGGTATGGGCCGAGCACTCGCGAGTATGCGTCCAGATAGGCCGCGGCGGCGGCCAGGTATTCGTCCGCCAACTCCATGTCCTCAGGATAAAAGTAGGTCGCGATCTCCGTGTTGCCGCTCATCCGCATCACCACGACGAACTTCCCGGCCGCCAACGTCAGGCCTTCGGCCGGGCAATCGAAACGCCCCTCAGCCGAGACCTCGGGGCTACGGAAGCCACAGGCGCTTGCGTCCCAGGTTGCGACCGTCGCATCGGCTCTGGCCTCGTGGGCGACCAGTCCGCCCTGCCCGATCACCTCCCAGCCGGGCGGTGTCGTGGCCGTCACCCGGTAGGAGGCCAGGGAATTCGGTACGTCGGGATACCAGTAGGTCTCAGGTCCGATGTAGACGCCCTCGGGTCCGATGTGCCCGGAAGTTTCGCTGGGAGTCACAAACCGCAGGTGCCGCGGCTCTCTGGGCGGGTCGTTGATCTCGCCGGCATAGTCGAAGTCCACGATCAAGGTCTCGCCGGCGCGGGCCGGGCGGTCCAGGCGGACCACGACCTGGTGTGCGTGCCTCGTATCCAGCTCGGCGGACGGCGGCAGCGGGCGAGGGTAAAACGGCAAGAGCTTGCCTTCGCTGGACACCCACGCGACCACGAGGGCCTTGTTGAGCGTGACGCTGAACTCACGGACTTCCCGGCGGCCGACCTGGATCGTCACGCGATCCAGCCCCCTCATCCGGTGGGACGTCGGATCAATCGCCAATTGGATCTCGTGCCGCAGCACGCTGATCGCGCCCGAATCGACGGACGGCTCTCCGGGGGAGGACAAGACGGAGCAGCTCGGGCCCACTAACAAGCAAAAAAGGGGACAGGCTACTTTTCTGCCCACCGCCGATAGTCTGCCGCTTTCGGAAAAAAGTAGCCTGTCCCCTTTTTTCATGACTCTCCCAGCAGCGCGTCGACGAAGGCTTCGGGCTCGAAGGCCTGGAGGTCTTCCATGCCTTCGCCGACCCCGATGTACCGCACCGGAAGTCCGAGCTCACCGGCCACCGCCAGGACGATGCCGCCCTTGGCCGTCCCGTCCAGCTTGGTCAGGATCACGCCGGTCACGCCGAGCGCCTCGTGGAATTGCCGCGCCTGCGCCAACCCGTTCTGGCCGACCGTCGCGTCCAGGACCAGCCAGACGTCATGCGGCGCGCCCGGCATTGCCTTGCCCAGTGTGCGCTTGACCTTGCGCAGCTCGTCCATGAGATTGGACTTCGTGTGCAGGCGGCCGGCGGTGTCCACCAGCGCCACAGCGGCCTTGCGCGCCTGGGCCGCCGCGACGCCGTCGTAAGCGACGGCCGCCGGATCGCCGCCCGCCTGATGCCTGACGACCTCCGCGCCAACGCGCCGCCCCCAGAGCTCCAGTTGCTCGCCCGCGGCCGCCCGGAAGGTATCGGCCGCCACCAGCACGACGCGCTTGCCCTGCCGGCCGTACAGGCCCGCCAGCTTGCCGGCCACGGTGGTCTTGCCAACGCCGTTGACACCCGCCAGCAGGATCACATGGGGCGCATTCAGGACCGTTTCCACCTTCCCATTGGTCCGTAACCGTTCAATCATTACCTTCTTGAGGACCGCCCGGACGGAGTCGGCATCCGCTTCGCCCGATTGCCGAACCAAATCCCGCACCGCGTCCATCAGGGCCGTCGCAACCGCGACGCCCACGTCGGCGGCCAGCAACGCGCCTTCCAGCGCCTCGCACAGCTCCGGCGTGAGCTTGCGGCCGCCGGGAAGAAGACGGCGGAGCGATCCCAGTAACCCTTCGCGGGTCTTCGCCAGCCCCAGCCCCAGTTGGTCCACGACTCCCATTGCACCTTTGAGCTTTCAGCGATCAGCTATCAGCCATCAGCTTCTTTGCTGAACGCTGATCGCTCCCAGAATTGCCTTCTCTTTGCGCGCCATGAGGGCCGCGTCGCGAGGGCCCCGTTCGTGATCGTAGCCCAGCAGGTGGAGAACTCCATGGACGAGGAGGCGCCGGAGTTCCTCGCGAAGCCCGTGTCCAAGCTCAGTCGCCTGACGCCTGGCCGTCGCCACCGAGATGACCACATCGCCAAGCAGAAATGGGGACAGAGTACGAAAAGTAGCCTGTCCCCATTTCTCGTGCAAGGGGAAGGCCAGGACGTCGGTGGGGCGGTCTTTTTTCCGATACCGGCGATTGAGGGCGCGCATGCGCCGATCGGAGACCAACACCAGGCTGAGCTCCGCGCCGTCGGCGCGCGCGGCCGACAGGACGGCCTCGGCTGTCCGGCGCAGCCACGCCCGATCGATCGCCACCACACGTTGACGATTCTGCAGGACGACGGGCACGGCGATCAGTGAGCGCGGCTGGACGTCTTCGGGCGGGGATTCTTCTCAGAATGGCGTTGGTAGGCCTTGATGATTTCCTGCACCAGCCGGTGTCGCACCACATCCTTCTCGGTGAAATAGACGAAGACGATGCCGGGGATCTCCGCGAGGATGTCCCGCACTTCGATCAGGCCCGAGACCCGGTCGCGCGGCAGGTCCACCTGCGTGATGTCGCCGGTCACCACGGCCTTCGAGTTGAACCCCAGCCGGGTGAGGAACATCTTCATCTGCTCCGAGGTGGCGTTCTGGGCTTCGTCCAGGATCACGAACGAATCGTTGAGCGTGCGCCCCCGCATGAACGCCAGCGGGGCGATCTCGATCTCGCCGCGCTCGATCAGGCGATTGGCCCGCTCCAGGTCCATCATGTCGTAGAGCGCGTCGTAGAGAGGACGTAGATATGGGTTGACTTTCGCGATCATGTCGCCGGGGAGGTACCCGAGCTTCTCGCCCGCCTCCACGGCCGGCCGCGCCAAGATGATCCGGCTCACCTCACGCCGGCACAGGCTGGCCACCGCCATCGCCATGGCCAGATACGTCTTGCCGGTCCCCGCAGGGCCGATGGCCAGGACCAGGTCGTGCGCGCGGATGGCCTCGAGATAGCGCTTCTGCGTGGGAGACTTCGGCACGATGATCCGCTTGGACGTGTTGACTTCGAAGTTCCCGCGGATGCTGTCCTTCCAGGCGGAGGCGCCTTCCCCTCCCTTGAAGGTACGGATCGCAAACTCGACATCGTCGGGGCGCAGCACCATCCCTTCTTTCATCAGTGACGTCAGCCCACCGATGAGGCGCTCCCCCCCTCGCACGCCCTCCATCGGCCCTTCGAGAAGGACTTCCTCCCCACGGGCCGACACCCGGATGCCAAAGGCATCCTCGATCATTTTCAGATGAACGTCCCGGCTGCCGAAAAGGTTGGAGGTATCGATGCCTTCTTGGAGTTTAACTTTGAGGAGAGCCACCTTGGACAAGCGCGCCGAATAGCTCCTTATAGAACAGCACTCAGCGATCAGCTTTCAGCTTCTTGGCTGATAGCTATTCCGCATTTTAACAGGCGGGGGGCGAAAGAGACAAGGGCGGGTTATTGTTGAGTGGCCGGGGCCGGAGGCTGCGCGTCGAGCTCGAATTCCTGCTGGGTGACGGCGTTCTCGTTATCCTTGGCGGCGAGGACCACGCGGTGCTTGCCCAGGTTCTCCGGCGTGAGCTTCCAAGCGAGCTGCTTGGTGGCGGGATCGAGCGTCATGCCCGGGGGGCCCTGCTTGAGTTCGAGCGTGACAGGGTCCTCGTCGGGGTCCGTCACGACCACTTGATAGACGTACTGGCCGTCCTTGATCTCGGTCGGCGGGGACGAGGTGAAGCGGGGCGGCGAGTTCTGGATCGTCACGGGCAGTCCCGCCTTGGGCGCGTTGGCCGACTTTCCGTCCGAGGGCGTCACCAAGACCGCCAGCACGTCCTTTTTCCGAAAATCCTTGGTGTCCAGAGTATCGCCCTTCGCGCCAGGGATCTCCTTGTCATTGCGAAGCCACTTGTAGGTAAGGATGACCGGATCGCCGTCGGGATCCCCCGCGATCACCGTGACCTTGAGCTGATCGCCGCGGTAAAGCGGGACCGGCTCCAGGTGAATCTCGGCAATGTCGGGGGGTGTGTTGCCTATCGTGACAGGATCGGTCGTGAAGGCCGCCCCGTCCCCTTTTCCGTCATTGGGCGTCACTTCCACCGTGATCCGGTCGCCGTTCTTCAGCCCGTCGGTCCTGAATTGCGGCGCGGTCGCGCCGGGCTCCGGGACCTTGTTGACAAGCCACTTGTACCGGTATGTGATCGGATCGCCGTCCATGTCCTCGCCCTGGACTTCGACGCGAAGTTCCATTTCGATCATGGCCTTGGACGGGAAGATACGCGCGGAACGGACGGCGGGAGGATGGTTGCCGGTGGACGCCCCGCTCGCCGCTGCGGGCGTCCCGCCTGCTGTCGGGACCGGCGCTTGGGGTGTCGATTCCCCCTTACAGCCCCAGAGGGCGAGAATAACGAAGAGGGGCGCCGCAAACATGGCGCCCCTCCCGATTCTCTTCAGCACTGAGTGGTTCGTGCCGATGCCTCTCTTAACATATACATATCACATGTCGCGCCAGGACACCATCCGGCTCCAGACTGAGAGCGCCGGCGTGCCGCACAGCGATCCCAAGACACCGGTGCTGGCCTGGATATAGCCGGTGACCCTGCCGGCACACCCCGCGCTGCTGGATGCGCCGGAGCCTCCGCTCCCCTGAGCCCCGATCTGGACCGCCATCTGGGACGGCAGACCGGTGCCCAACGAGATGGACTTGGCCACATTGGCGCCCCCGCTCGTCGTTCCGATGGTTGACTGCTTATACGCGCTTCCGGTGAGGTAGAACAAGGCGTACAGATTGCCGTCCCCGGAGGCGGTGCAAATGTCATTGATCGGGACGAAGGTGGTGAAGAACACGGTCCCGCCCAGGATGGTCGGGCTACTGAGGTCGCGCTCTCCTGCGACCGGGAATGTCACGAACCAACCCTGTTTGTTTGCGACCACCCCAGAGAGCGAGGTACTCGAGGTGCCGCTGAACGTGGTGACGCCCGTAAGGCCCGTCACCTGATTGGACGTAGTGCAGGACCCCACACCCACTACGCAGACTGTCACGTTGGACACGTCCACGAGGTCATTACGCTGACAACTGGTGGTGCTGGTCTCGGGGCACAAGGTCGTGTTGGCCACCGGGTCCTTGACCCCGAAGAAGTACTGGGCGTCGGTGTTGCCCTTGTCGGCCTGGGCAAAGAACCGTCCGGTCCCGAAGAACACCCAGATATTGTTGTCGTTGTCGGCGCTGACCGTGGCGGCTGAGGTGATCGGCCCGACCTTCGTCGTGCCTGAGCACGGAGTGGGCGAGCAGGCGAAATTTGCCAGCAGCACGGTCGGCACCCGGTTGGAACCGCTCAAGATGCCCCAATTGCTGAAGGTCTCGGGATGGGTCCCGCTGACGGCGGTGGTGGCCAGCCGGTACATCTTGCCTCTGTAGGTCGGCGGGGGGGTGCTGTTCGTGACGACATTGCCTGCGTAAATCGCGTCCACGCGGAAGTCGAGGTTCGAATCCACCGAGATGACATCGCCCATGAAGGAGTTACTGTCGCCGGTGGAGTACGCCGGACTGTTCCCCGAAGTAGACGTGCTCAGGTCGGCCTTGTCGCACGGTAGGGACGACGTGCAGGACACGCTGTGCAACGAACCCGACGTCGGATGGGTGATGGTATAGTCGGGTCCTGTGGCGAGCCTCACCACGATGAATTGCGCGGTCTGGGTGCTCGCGCCGATATAACTCGTGGGGCCGGTGCCGAAGACCGCGAGCCACTTGGCATTCGTGTTGTCGGTCCTCGCGTCCGCCGTCGGGCTGACCCGCACGACGCCCGGAAAGCTCGTCGTGAGCCCCAAGCCGGAATCGGTCAAAGTCCAGAGCAGCACGGGATCCTGCTCCGGGTCCGTGATGTCGAACACATAATAGGAGGAATAGAAGGCCCGCGTGCTCTTTCCGCTGCCGGTGAAGTCCGCCGTGACAGTCATCGGCGGCCCGCCGCCGTTGGACAGGTTCCCGGCGGTATCCACGGTCGTCGTTGAGCAGACCCCGCAACTGCCCCCCAACCGCATGCCGGCGATCAGGATCGTGCCCCATCCCGCTGGATGGGTCCCTGTCGCCGATTGTCCGGTCCAGCACGTGGTATTGGGATTGAGGGAATCGCAGAAGATCCTCGCATCGGTGACCTTGGGCTTCAAGTCCATGTAGGCGACGTGCGTGTAGTCCTGCGCCGCAGACCACTTCAAATGCGGGAGGAGCTCCTGGGGCACGAAGGCCCAGAGCTCGGCGCCCCGAGGCAGGCAGCCAGAGCTGTTCCCGGGCGCACATTCCCCGGTGCTGCGAGTCGTCGTGATCCCGCTCGGGGGCGCGGTGGTGAACTTGCCGTGCACTACTTTAGGGGTCATCGACCCATCGTCACCTTGCACGAAGAACCCGGCATTGAAGGCGTGGAGCATGCCGTCATTGGCGCCCACATAGGCCACCTGGCGGCGGGACTTGTACTGCGTGATGAAGGTGGTATAGGTGGTGTCCCCGTAGATCACGTCGAACCGTTCCTTGGGTGATCCCACCACGGTGGGCGTGGAGTCCACGATGTCCCCCAGCTTCCAGACCTGGACCGCGCTGGACGTCACGTCATCGGGGTTCCGGACCGTGATCGAACGGTCCCGCAGGCATTCCACACCCGAGACGCAGAGTGTCTTGCCGTCCAGGCCACGATGGAAGTTGATGACATTGGATGCCTCGAGCAAGGCGTTTGTCTTGTCGGCTGCGACAGAACTGTTGCAGTCCCCTACCCTGCGCGCTCCGAAGTAGGGGCACAGCGTCGCTTTGTTGGCGTCAATCAGCTCGATCACTTCCGACGATGCCACCGCCTTGTCGAAGTTGTTGTCCGCCCAGGTGAGGACCCGTCGGCAGGAGATACCCGCGTTGGGAAGCGTGCAGCTCGCCGTGCCCGGAGTGAGATAGGCCAGCCGCGCCCCTGCTTCCCAGATCGGCTTGATGTCCTTCAGGCTGACCGTCTCAAAAGGCGTGCTGGTATCAGCCACGCCGTCCCCGGCCACGCTCCCAGTAGCGGTTCCATCGTCTTTGAAGCGGTCCACCTTCACCTCGTTGGTCGTGGTGTCGAACCGGGTCTTGATGATGCAGTCATGCTCCAGGACCAGCTTGCCGTCCGGCGGGCCCGTGCAGCCGGGTTGGGAATAGTCCTCACGGATGTTCCCGAAGCTGTCCACGAACAGGCCCTGGGCGAACCCGGTCCACTTGATTTCGTTAAGGCCCTCGAATTGCGAGGGAAAGAAATACGCCTGGTAGATCGCGCCCTCGCCGGTGGATGAGGTCGCCAGCACCGAGACCGAGGTCCCGGAGGCTGCCCGCTTCAGTATATCGGCGATGGCCTTGTTGATCTGGTCCTGCAGGTCCCCGCTCTGCGACGCGTCGAAATAGGTGTCAGGGGTACAGTCCCCGTCCAGATCCCATTCGAGGCTGCTCGTGCTGGTTCCGGTTCCCAGGTCGGAACCGGCCGGAAAGGTGCAGGGGTTCGTGCCAGCGTCCGGGAACTGGTTGCCGTTGCGGTCTACGAATCCCCC
>VBOD01000085.1 GCA_005877615.1 Nitrospirota bacterium
TGGGACGGGAGTACGCGTTGCATGACGGCGAGCCCAAAGCGGTAGCCGACGCGATCGCGGAGTATTACCGGCCGCGCTTTGCGGAGGATGCCATTCCGGAGAGCCTTGCCGGGAAGATCCTCTCGCTCGCCGACCGCTTGGACACCGTTGCGGCGTTCTTTTCCGTGGGACTGGTACCGTCCGGATCGGAGGATCCGTTCGCCCTTCGGCGCCATGCTTATGCCGTCATCCGCATTCTGGTCGAAGGCGAGCTCTCTTTGGGGCTCAACGCGGCGATTCAGGACGCCGTCCGGCTTTTAAAGGAGCAGGGGATTCCGGTGGAGGACAAGACGGTCGGCGAGCTGCAACGCTTTTTCAGTGAGCGGCTGCGGTATTATGCTCAGGAGGTCGCCAAGCTGCGTGGGGATCTGGTCGAGGCGGTGCTGGCTCGGTGGCAGGCCGGGGCGTTTGACCCGCGGGATATCTTGGTCCGAAGTCAGGTCCTGCAGGCCTTCGCGGCCCGGCCGGAGTTCGAGGCGCTTGTGATCGCCTTCAAGCGAGCTGAAAACATCACGAAGACCCAGGTCGAGGACAAAGTGGACGGTGTGTTGCTGAAGGAAGAGGTCGAGAAGAGCTTGTACACAGCCGTGTGCGCGGCTGAAGAGGTAGTCCCTGGACTAATAAAGGATGCGAAATACAAGGACGCCCTCGAGGCATTGGTCAAACTCAAGGCCCCTATCGACGCCTTCTTTACCGGAGTGATGGTGATGGTCGAGGAGGCGGCGCTCCGGCGTAATCGGCTGGCCTTGCTGGTCCGCGTGCGGAACCTCTTCCGCCAGTACGCCGACTTTTCCAAGGTCAATGCCGAGCAGACATAATAGCCGGATTCAGGATGGTTATAATTGAATAGTTCAACCGATTATTTAGATTTTATACGGGGGAATCGTGGCCACTAAGAAATACGTCTACTTCTTCGGCAACGGCAAGGCGGAAGGGCACGGGGACATGAAGGTCCTGCTAGGCGGCAAGGGCGCCGGCCTGGCGGAGATGACCAATCTGGGCGTGCCGGTCCCCGCGGGTTTCACGATCAGCACCGAAGCCTGCGTGGCCTACTTCAAGAACAAGCGGAAATATCCTCCGGGCCTTTGGGAGGAGGTTTTGCGGTACATGAAGCGCCTGGAATCGGCCATGGGGTCGAAGTTCGGCGATCCGTCGAATCCCCTGCTGGTCTCGGTCCGATCAGGCGCGCGGGCCTCCATGCCCGGCATGATGGACACGGTGCTCAATCTGGGGCTCAACGACCGGACCGTCCAGGGTCTCATCAAGAAAACCAAGAACGAGCGGTTTGCCTATGACGCCTACCGGCGGTTCATCGCGATGTTCTCGACGGTCGTGATGGACCTCAAGCGCGAGCGGTTCGAGGAGGTCCTGAAGGAGAAGAAGGTTGAGACGGGTGCGGTCCACGACACCGATCTGACGGCCGCGGCGTTGAAGGACCTGGTCGCACGCTACAAACGGATCGTGAAGGAGGAAACCGGGCGCGAGTTTCCGGACGATCCGTACGAGCAGCTCAAGATGGGAATCAATGCGGTCTTCAATTCCTGGTACGGGGCGCGCGCGGTCACCTACCGGCGGTTGTACGACATCCCGGACACCTGGGGCACGGCAGTGAACGTGGTGGCGATGGTGTTCGGCAACATGGGGGAGACCAGCGGGACCGGCGTGGCCTTCACGCGGGATCCCGCCACGGGGCTCCCGAACTTTTTCGGCGAGTGCCTGCTGAACGCCCAGGGCGAGGACGTGGTCGCCGGGATCCGCACGCCGCTGCCGATCCAGGCCCTGGCCAAGCCGCTCCCGCAGGCCTATCAGGACCTCATGAAGACCTATAAGAAGCTCGAGCGCCATTATCGCGACATGCTCGACTTGGAGTTCACGATCCAGGAAGGCAAGCTCTACATGCTCCAGACCCGGGTCGGCAAGCGCACGGGCATCGCGGCCGTGCGGATTGCGGTGGATCTGGTCAATGAAGGCGTGATCTCCAAGCGCGAGGCGGTGATGCGCGTCGGGCCGGAGCAGCTCGCGCAGTATCTCTATCCCATCTTTGATCCCAAACAGGAAAGCACGCATCAGCCGGTGGGCAAGGGCCTGCCGGCCGGGCCCGGCGCCGCGGCCGGCAAGGTCGCGCTCACCCCGGATAAGGCGGTGGAGATGAAGGAGCGGGGCGAGCGTGTGATCCTCGTCAGGCGCGAGACCAGCCCGGACGACATTCACGGCATGAGCGCCGCCGAGGGATTCCTGACAGCCAAAGGCGGGATGACGTCCCACGCGGCTGTGGTGGCGCGCCAGATGGGGAAAGTCTGCGTGGCGGGTTGCGAAGCGGTGGATGTAAGAGACGATGGGACTATCCGCTTCGGGTCGTTCACGCTCAAGGAAGGCGATTATCTCTCCATCAACGGCTTCACGGGCGCCGTGTACGCCGGCCAGATCCCGGTCGTCGAGTCCGAGATCATCCAGGTCATCCAGGGGCATCTCAATCCGGCGGACTCTGAGAAGTACCGGTATTTCTCCACCCTGCTCGCGTGGGCCGACGAGTTCCGGACGCTCGGCGTGCGAGCCAATGCCGACATCCCGGAGCAGGCGATCATCGCGCGCGGCTTCGGTGCGGCGGGGATCGGGCTTTGCCGGACCGAGCACATGTTCTTCGCCGAGGACCGCATCCCGATCATGCAGCAGATGATCCTGGCCAAGACCCGGGAGGACCGCGAGCGTGAACTGGCCCAACTCCTCCCGCTGCAGAAAAGCGACTTCATCGGGCTGTATCGGGCCATGAAGGGCCACCCGGTCACGATTCGGTTGCTGGACCCCCCGCTGCACGAGTTTCTCCCCAAGCGCGAGGAGTTGATGGTGGAGATTGCCCGCATGGAGCTGAACCGCGCGGATGCGGCCAGCATCGAAGCGAAAAAGAAATTGCTGGCCCGCATCGAAGAACTGCACGAGTTCAACCCGATGCTGGGCCTCCGGGGCTGCCGCCTCGGCATCACGATGCCGGAGATCACCCGGATGCAGGTCCAGGCCATCATGGAAGCGGCCTGCGAGGTTACGAGGGAAGGCATCAGGGTCGTGCCCGAGATCATGATTCCGCTGGTCGGCCTGGCCGCCGAGATGAAGGCCCAGAAGGACCTGGTGCGGGAAGTGGCCGCCGACACGATGCGCCGCTGCCAGACGAAGTTCCCCTATCTCGTCGGGGCCATGATCGAGCTGCCGCGCGCGGCGGTCACCGCGGACAAGATCGCGCGCGAGGCGGACTTCTTCTCGTTCGGCACGAACGATCTCACCCAGACGACGTTCGGCTTCTCCCGCGACGACGCCGCGAAGTTTACCGACTTCTACATGAACCGGCGTGATCGCTGCCCGCGGTGCCTGAGCCGTGAGGTGGACCAGAAGACCATGCAGTGCCGGGCCTGCGGCCTGCGGCTCAGCGAGACACCCGACAACATCCTCGACGCCGATCCCTTTGCCACGCTCGACCAGGAAGGGGTGGGAGGCCTGATGAAGCTGGCGATCGAACGGGGCCGGATGACGCGGCCGGATCTCAAGCTGGGGATCTGCGGTGAGCACGGTGGCGATCCCGCGTCCATCGCCTTCTGTCACACCATCGGCCTCGACTATGTCAGTTGCTCGCCGTACCGGGTGCCGATCGCGAGACTCGCCGCGGCACAGGCCGCTATCAAAGCCGCAGATGAAGCGAAAGCCGGTCACCACGCTTCGCGGCGTCCGGTTCGGCGACGTAAACACCGTTGACCCTCACACAAGACGAGCGTTTCATGGCACAGGCCCTGGCGCTGGCCTGGCGCGGTGCAGGTCAGACCAGCCCGAATCCACCGGTGGGCGCAGTCGTCGTGCACCAGGGCAAAGTCCTCGGCACGGGGTATCACCGGCGCGCCGGTGGACCCCATGCTGAGGTGGTGGCCTTGCGGCAGGCGGGACGGCGCGCTCGGGGAGCGACTCTCTATGTCACCCTGGAGCCCTGCTGCCATCTCAACAAGCGCACGCCGCCGTGCGTTCCACTCATCATTGCGAGCGGCATCAAGCGGGTGGTGGCGGCCACGCGGGATCCGAACCCTCAGGTCCGTGGTCGCGGGTTAGCCGCGTTGCGGCGGGCCAAGCTACAGGTCAACGTAGGCGTTGGGGCCGAGGAAGCCGAGCGGCTCATCGAGCCATACCGCAGGCTGATCACGACCGGCCGGCCGTTTGTCACGTTGAAGGTCGCAGCGACCTTGGATGGCAAGATTGCGACGGCCAATGGCGAGTCTCGCTGGATCACCGGCGTTGAAGCGCGCAAGAAGGTACAAGATCTGCGCGCGCACTCGGATGCGATCCTCGTGGGCATCAGGACTGTCCTGGCGGACGACCCGAGTCTGACGGTCCGGACGGGTTCTTCGCGCGGACGGGCACCGCTACGAGTCGTGCTGGATCCCTCTCTCAGCATTCCCTTGACGGCGAAAGTGCTTGCTGACGGTCAAGCCGCCACGCTGATCGTGACCACGTCCCTGGGTCCGTCGAGCAAGAAGGCGGATCTCGAGGAAAAAGGAGCCGACGTTCTGGTGCTGCCGGCGCGACAAAGGCGCGTCGCGTGGCGTGACTTGCTGAAAGAATTGGGGCGGCGAGGGATGGCGTCGCTCTTGATCGAAGGCGGTGCGGAGGTAAACGCCTCGGCCTTGCGCGAAAGGGTCGTGGACCGGGTGCTCTTTTTCCTGGCGCCCAGGATTCTTGGAGGGCGAGACGCGCTCAGCGCGGTCGGCGGAGAGTCGCCCAAGAATCTCAGTGAGGCGTTGCCGCTGAAAGTGACATCGGTCACCCGGGTCGGGCCCGACATCCTCATCGAAGGGAGGCTCACCGGAAAGGGCATGTCTTGGCGTGCCTGGGGTCTTGTGGGTGTGATGTGAAGAAGCAGTTTGCGCTGCTGTGCGGCGTCGGACTCTTTGCCTTCATCAGCTACAACCTCGTCCGCATGCCCGTGCTCTCGCTGTTCGCCCAGTCGCTGGGCGCCGGCCCGGAGGCCATCGGCTTCATCGTCGCGGCCTCCACGCTGACAGGGGTCTTTCTCAAATGGCCGGCAGGGGCGCTCTCGGATTTGTATGATCGCCGCTTGCTCTTGCTGGTCGGCCTGCTGGCTTTTGCGCTCCCGCCGTTCTGCTACCTGCTCATCACTGACGTATCGTGGCTGATCGTGCTGCGCTTCGTTCATGGCATGGCGACGGCGGTGTTTGCTCCGATCGCCTTGGCGGTTGTGGCTGACCTGCGTCGAGAGGCGCGTGGCGCCG
>VBOD01000032.1 GCA_005877615.1 Nitrospirota bacterium
TCAAGCCGGCTTGATGGGACCGGCGGCATTCGCGCCGAGTTCCACCAGCCTGCGACGCACGAGCGACTGGCAATGCGGGCACCGGAAGCGGATGGTGTTCTCGTCCACCCACTCGATGGACTCGTCCTTGATCCACATCAGCTTATCGCAATAGGGACACGGCTTCGGTGGGATGGGCATCTTAGACGTCGCGCACAGAGCCTTTGGCCTTTTCGATCAGATCAGGTGGCAGCTGCGGCATCTGGTGGGCGATCATCGCATGCATCTTGAGCTTGGCCAGGACGTCATCCACAGAGTTGCCCTGTACCTCGAAGTTGCAGCCCTCCTTCAAGCACTTCAACACTTTGGCCATGGTGAGGTCCCCCCTTTCAGATCGGACGCCTCCTTGTACCGCATCCGACGGGGCGCGCGCAAGGGCGAGATTGTTCTGGATTGACGGACAGGAGAACAAGGCCGGGAACCGCTCGCAGCAAGAGCGGCTCCCGGCAGATCTCACACTGCCTCCTTCAACTGCTCCTGATCGAACGCCCGATGATCACGGTTGGCGTTCGCGGGGGTGGACACGGTGTTGGAATGGGACATGATGGTCCAGCCCGCAAGCAGGACGCTGGCCACCGTCCCAAGGATGGCCAATCCACCATCAACAAAGGAACTCATATCCATCATCGTGTTCACCTCCTCTCCGGTTAAATAGGCAGCTTGTTTGCTCAGCCGATCTTGACCTCGATGCTTTTGGGCTTCGCCTGCTCTGACTTCGGCAGATGCACCTTGAGCACGCCGTCCTTGAACTCCGCAGCCACCTTCTCCCCATCGGCGTCTTCCGGAAGGGTGAAGCTGCGCGCAAAACTCCCATAGGCGCGCTCCATGCGGTGATACTTCCTGCCCTTCTCCTCCTTCTCAAACATCCGCTCTCCCGAGATGGTGAGCACATCGTCCTGAACTGTCACCTTCACGTCCTCTTTCTTGACCTCGGGAAGCTCGGCCTTGATGAGATATTCATTATCATCTTCCACGATGTCCACCACCGGCGCCCACTCGGCCACTGCCAGTGCCTCATCCTTCGAGCCGTTTTTGCGGATCGGCGCCCGGCCGAACAAGGTGGAGAGTCGGTTCTGCAGTTCGTCCAGTTCCCTGAATGGATCCCAACGGGTAATGGCGTTCATACGGCCACCTCCTTTCGTCAGCCTGTCTTGCTAGTGTTGATCGCCCTGCGGGCTCCACTTCGACTGCCCGCTCTGCCAAGTTCCATAATCTCAACTCTCGGACTGTCAAGCGGGCAAATGTCTATCGTGTGGAAGCGTCTAGCGAGGCAGGATTCTTGACAGATGCAAAACCGGTGTTAGGTGAGAGGGAAATCAGGACCCGACGGGCGCTGGGCCGTTCTTCTGGGCCCGGGCCATCAGCTTGCAGTAGGAGCAGATCTCGCCGGTGGTCGGCTGGCCGCACGTGGCGCAGGGGTGCAGGACGGCCCGGTCATGCTCGGCCATGGAGGGGCGCGTCTGCGCGTCGGTTTTCTGTCTGGCCAGGAACCCCCAGTAGAAGGCCTGTTTCGTGCCGGGCGACTCGCTCTCCAGCCGGTTGAGGATGTCCTTGTACAGCAGCATCTTGGCCCCTTGGGCGTTGGGGCACTCCTCGACGATATAGTCGATCCCGTTGACGATCGCGTACGCGGCGATCTCCCGCTCTGCCAGACGGTAGAGCGGCTTCACCTTCTTCGCGAAACCTTCCACCGAATCCGGCAAGGTCGGGCCCTGTTTCTCCAGATACTGCTCCTGCCAGTGAAGCACGTTGCCCAGCAGCCGCGCGGCCTCGTCGTCCAGGTTGTGGCCAGTCGCCAAGACGTTGTAGCCCTTCATGACCGCCGCTCGATTGAAGTGGTAGCGCTTGAGCGTGCCACAGACCGAGCAGGTCGGCCGGCGGACCAGGTCGGCCAGGTCGTTGATGCCGGCCCCCTCGTCTTCCTTGAGCTCGTGGACGTATAGCGGGATCCCGCGCGCGCCGGTGTAGCGCTCGACCTTCTCCTTGGATTGCCGCGAGTACTCGCCGATCCCCAGGTCCACGTAGAACGCGTCGGCCTGGTAGCCGAGCTTGCGCAGGATGTTCAGCAGGCTCAGGCTGTCCTTCCCGCCCGACACCGCCACGAGCACGCGGTCGGCTGTGGTGAACATCCGCTCTTCGGCCACGGCCCGCTCGACCTGCGCGCACACGAACTCCGTGAGGCATGCCTTGCAGAAAGCCGTATGGTGGCGGGGGATGTCCAGCACCGCTTTCCCTTTGCATTTGCGGCAGCGCATCGCCTCAGCCTCCCGAGATGACCGGCCGGATCTCGATCCGGTCCTCATCCTTGAGTAGCTCGTCTTCGGTCACCAGATCGTCGCCCCGAACCACCAGAACGCTTTCCGGCAGGAGGTTCAGTTCTTTCAGCACTTCCCTGACGCGCCGGGGCCCCTTGACCTCCACTTCCCGGACCGGATGGTTCAGGAGGATTTTCATTATACCTCCGCGTCCCGCAGGAACGCCGCGGCTTCCTCCGGCGGAATGGGGTTAATGTAGAAGCCGGTGCCCCACTCGAAGCCGGCGACCTGCGAGAGCTTGGGCATGACCTCGATGTGCCAGTGGTAGAACTCGCCGGTCCGCTCGTGCAGAGGCGAGGTGTGCAGGACAAAGTTGAACGGGGGCGTGCCCAAAGCCCGGTCCAGCCGGCGCAGCGTGTCCGAGAAGAGCCGCGCAAGCGCTTCGAACTGGAACTTCTGGCACTCCTCGAAGTAGGAGGTGTGCCTCTTGGGCAGCACCCACACCTCGAACGGGAACCGCGGGGCGAAGGGCGCGATGGAGAGGAACTCGGAGTTCTCGCTCACGACCCGGCTCCGGTCGCTGATCTCCTGATGGATGATGTCGCAGTAGATGCAGCGTTCCTTATCCTTATAGTGTTCACGGCAGCCGGCGATCTCGTTCACCACAGTGGTCGGGACGATGGGCAGCGCGATCAGTTGCGAGTGCGTGTGCTCCAGCGTGGCCCCGGCCGCCGCGCCGTGGTTCTTGAAGATCAGGATGTAGCGGAGCCGGGCGTCTTTCCGCAAGTCCAGGATGCGGTCGCGGTACGCCCAGAAGACATCCTCAAGCTGCTTCTCCGACAGGCTCGCCAGCGTCGCCTTGTGATCGGGCGATTCGATGATCACTTCGTGGGCGCCCACCCCGTTCATGCGATCGTAGAGCCCAACCCCCTCGCGCCCGAGATCGCCCTCGATTTGCAGCGCCGGGAACTTGTTCGGGACCACGCGCAGGCTCCACCCCGACGTGTTGGGCGCGCCACCGGTGGTACGGTACGCGAGGATCTCCGGCGGCGTCTGCGCTTCGTTCCCCGGACAGAGCGGGCACAGCGGCTGGGTCGGAACCGGAGGCACCACCTGACGGAAATCGGTCGGGCGCTTGGCTCGTTCGGTGGAGATGATCACCCACCGACCGACGATAGGATCACTCCGTAGCTCGGGCACGCGCAGTCTCCTTTCGTTCAGAGGTCGGCAATCTCAAGACGCACCTTGACGCGTTCGGATGCCCCGGGTTGCAGGGTCAGCAGCCAGGAGGCCAAGAGCGCGGAGCCTTGGTAGGTCCGCTCGATCCCATCTTCGGACTGAGAGACGGTCTCGACCGGCATGTACCAGATTTCCCCCGGTTGCTCAAGACACACGGTCACGCGGAGCCGGCTCCACTCATCCACCATCGAGAACCGGTCTGTCGCGGGGCACTGCCCCCGCTCGCACAGCCGAACCCGGCCGCCATCCGGCCTCTCATAATACCGCTGCGGATCATTCCCGGCCAACAGGGTCAAGTTCAGCTCTACGCCGAACCGGACGGCACAGGGAGCCTCCGCTTGGCTGGCAATGGAATAGGCCACTTCCACAGCCGGATCGCGCCTTGTCACCCGATACACCTTGCGCATGGAGAGCGTGTACGCGCGACCATCGAGGGAAACCGTCCCCCGGTAGGCCATGGGGACGTCCAGCGCTCCCTTCTGCGGCGCGGGACGTTCCGATTCCACCTGGTAGACCCCGCTCACACAATCGCCCCGCTCCTCCTCATCGATCCGATCAAAGGCCTCCCAGGAACTCGCCGGGGAAAGAAACCGATCGAGAAAGCTAACCCGCCGGTGCCGGTCGTAGCGGAGGATCCGATCAAGCCCCTGCTCCTTGACCTTGAGCTGCTCGTGGATGGATGCGGGCGCACCGCCGGACGGCCCTTGACGCGTGGCGGCCTCCGCCAGTTTGCCGTGATAGGCCTCCTCCCGGCGCGTGAGGACATCCGAGAGGTTGAAGCACTTTGGGCGATAATCCAGCTCCAGGAGGCTGCCCCCGCAGGCCGGCGCCAGGACGACTCCGAGCGAACGGGTGGACATCACGATTTCCTCGTGTCCGTCGAGGTCGAGATCGGTTACCCTCATCGTCAACCATGCGCGCCCCCGGTGCGCGGCCGTCTCCGCGCGTGTCTCGGCCTCGATGAGATTCCGGTAGGTCTCATGCCGCAGGTAGTTCAGGTAGAGCCCGCCGAAGAGCCCGTGCCAGTAGGCGTCGTTTCCCTGCGCGCGCCACACCAGCCGCACAGGTTCGGACACATCGGTGCCCGACGGGAATGCCTGCGCCACCCGCGCGCTGACGTCCAGCATCCGCTTGTGCATGTGGTTGGCCTCGGGATACTTGAGCAGGAAGCCGTCCCAGAACCCGCCCCGCAGGAATGGCCGGAAAGCGGCCAGCCGCCCCGTCCGATCCAGTTCGGCGCGCCGCTCCTCCAGCGCCCTGGCGGCCGGGGCCGGCAGGGCCCATTCCATGAGCTCCTCGTAGGAGGCCGCGGGCAGGTACACGCGCCCGGTGGGGGGATGCGCATCCAGATACTCGCCGAACGTCTGCAACCTGAGCCAGGAGCTCGCGCGCTCCATCGCGACGAACACGCGCTCGAGATAACCTTCGTCGTAGACCCACTGATAGGTGTCCGGCCACAAGCCGAACTTCTCCCCGTCGTCGGCGTAGGTGACCGCCACCTCCCCTCCCCGTTCGCCGAGCCGCGCGAGAAAGCCGATGAGTTCCTCCGGCACACGGAACGGAATCAGATAGCGGAGATCTTTGCTGATCGGGAAGATCGCCAGCGGGTGGCCCTCTTTCTCCGTCAGGTAATACCCCACGAGCGCACCCGGATCGAGTCCCGCGTGCATAAAATGCGAGTCGTCAAGGATCGCGTACCGAAGCCCCGTCGGCGCGAGCTTCTTGGGCAGCGACCCTTCCCAGGCGCGCTCGGCCAGCCAGAGTCCCCGAGGGATCGCGCCGAGACGGCGGTGCAGCCAGTGCGAGAGGAGCGTGACCTGGCCCACCGCGTCACGGTCCGGGATCACCGAGAGGATCGGCTCGTAGAACCCGCCGCCGAGGATCTCGACCTGGTTGGCCATGACGAGCTTCGCGAGCCGGTCCAGGAACGCCGGCTCCTCTTTCTCGAACCACTCCAGCAACGGGCCCGTGTAGTGCAGCGTCAGCCGGACGTGCGGGTGCCGCTCCAGGAGATCGAGGAATGGCCGGTAGCAGCGCTCGTAGGCCTTGCGGAAGACATGGTCGAAGTTCCCCACCGGCTGGTGGTTATGAATGCCGAGCAGCAGCGTTACCGGGTGCACGTCAGGCCCTCCACATGGCGCCCTCGAACGTTTGATCGGGGACCGTGAAGGTCACGTGCCGTTCGTGGGGGACCCGCTCGAGTTCAAGGTCGCCCTGCATCACCCTCACGACGAAGCGGACCTGCATGCCCGGCCCGAACCCGAGGTCCTTGAACGGCACCGCCAACTCGATTACTTTCTTCCGTCGGATGCTGTCGTAGGTACGCGCAGTGCCGAATGACGTTCCGTCCTGGCTGTGCATCAGCGTGAGCAGCGGTGGCTCGGGCAGGTCGAGCCGGAAGATCAGCTTGGCCGGCCGCGGCTCGATGAACTGCACGTGCACCTCAGGCGTGTCGAGAACGTCGTCGGCCACAGCAGCGGCGGGGTCGAGCCGCAAATAGAACTGATCCAGGTTGAACCCGAAATAGATGCGGCTGAAGTATTCCCGCTGGCTGTGCATGGCGCTCAGAGGGGGGCGTCCCTCCACATAGCCAGCGCCCTGCCACTCGTAAAAATCGGTGACGACGCCGTCGAGGACCGGTGTGATGAAGGCGGTCGGCTCGCGGAACGCCAGCTTCGCTTGCTGGCGTAAGACCGGAATCTTTAGATACTCCGGCACCTCCGCATGGGCAAGCCGGTAGACGTTCGCCAGATGCAGGCGGAACAGATGGTCGAACAGCGCCTTGTGGTCCGTGTCAAACTCGTCGCCGTACCACCAGAACCAGTCGCTCCCTTCGGCGGCAAAGAGTTCGTCCCACGCCTGACGGACGGCGTCGGGCGGCATGTCGCCAGCGCGCTCCCGCTGCTGCAAGAAACGCCGGGTTGCCCCCACCCGCTCCCAGGCGTCATTGTCTTCGATATGGCCCACCCAGATCTTCAGATCGGCGTTGATCCACGAGCCCGTGTGCAGACGGGCCAGCGTCGCGGTCGGGGGATGCTCCGTCAACTCGCGAGCCGGCGTCACTGTCAGGAACCGCACGCCGTCGGAGCCGTCCGACGTCAGCGCCGCGTACAGGCCGCGCAGAAAGCCCTCGCCGCCGTCGGGGTAATGCTCCCACGGATTCTCCCCGTCCAGGATCACCGGGACCACAGGGCGCGTCCCCGGCGCGCGTTGGGCGACGGCCTTCAGCCGGCCGCAGAAATCCGCCACCGACGCCGTCGGCTCGTTCCTGGAATAGGTAAAGCTCACCGCATCGGAGAGGTCACGATCCCGGAACAGGACGGCGAGGTCTCCACCTTCGACCTGCACCCTGTAGGGTTGGTAGAGATGCTCGTCCCGCCGCCAGTGGTCCAGGGAGCGCGCAAGGATCCACTCGTCGGTGGCGGTCCAGTGGAAGCCCAGTTTCGTGACAATCGGGACCAGCTCGGGACACACCGAGCCTTCGGAGGGCCAGAGCCCCAGCGGCCGCCGGCCGAAGAGCCCCTCGTGAAAGCTGAGCGCCTTCCGGAGCTGGGTCTCTGCATCCTCCGGATGCGCAAACCGCTGCGGCAGGGCGGAATCGGGCCGAGACCGGCGCGCCGAGTCCGTGTCGATCAGCAGCGGCAGGATCGGATGGAAGAAGGGCGTCGTGGAGAGTTCGATCTGCCCGCGGTCCTGGAGCCGTCGGTACAACGGGATGATCCGGGCGACGATGTCGCGTTGGCTCGCCAGCACGGCCTGCTTGTCGGACTCGGTGAACTGCCGCCCTTTGGCCTTTAACTCCCGGAGGACCGGGTGCTGCGCCAGGGCCCGATGGCCGAACCAGGCGAGATTGTGCCATACCTGCAGATCCAGCAGGTCCTGGGTGGAGAACCGGCGGGCCAGGTCGGGCAGGTCCTCATCGCGCGGGTGCGTGCCGCGTTGGAACAACAGACCGTAATACCGGTCGTGCGGACGGATCATCGTGTCCCAGTTGGCGCTGAAGAAGTGGCGCAGGATGAAGACGCGCTCGTCGCCGGTCAGGTCCGCCGCCGGGCGCGCTGTGTGCGTCCAGAACAGATCCGCGACCGAGCCGTCCGCCAGCTCCAGGAGCTGGAGCAGGAGCGAGGGGGTCAGGTTCACCGTGACTCGCACATCAGGGTGCTCGTCCAGCAGCAGGCCCATGTCGAAATAGCCTTTGATGGCGTGCAGCCGCACCCAGGGCAGGGGCGCGGTCTTCGTCAGCGGGTCAGTGTAATAGGGCTGGTGCAGGTGCCAAAGGAACGCGACGGCCAGTTCCTTCATGAGGCTACACTTGCGCCTGGGCCGATGCGTGCCCCATGGACTGGAACGCCCGGTCCACCTTGGCGGCCATGTAGAAATCGCTTTCGGTGAGCCCCTTGATCTTATGGGTCCAGATCTCGACCTTGCACTTCCCCCAGGCCACGTGCAGGTCCGGATGGTGCCCTTCCTTCTCCGCGATCGCGCCGACCTTGTTGGCGAACTCGAGCGACTGGATGAAGTTCTTGAACGGATAGACCCGCTCCAGATGTCCTTCGGCGTTCAACTGCCAGCCCGGCTCGAGCTGGGCCAGCATCGCTTCCGCGCGCGACCGTTCCATCGGCGGCACGCCCCCCCGGCACGGCACGCATGGCTTGTCCGCAAGACTCATGCTGTCCTCCTTCCAAGGCCCGTTAGCCCGTCACACACCCCGCGCCAGTCTATCATGGGGTGGCATAGTTGTGATAGGTTTAGGGGATGGTCTCGACGCTCACCCGGAAAGTTTCGCGGCTCGTCGATCGGCTGTTCAAGAAGAAGGCCACACCGCAAAAGATCGGGTTGAGCTTCGTCGAGATGATCATCAAGAGCCGGGAGCCCAAACGCGAGACGAACGGGACCCTCTCCGCCTTGTCGGAGAAAGACCGGGAACGCGTGCAGCTCGAGACCATGCTCCTGCAGGGCTTCGTCATCGAATATGTGACCTCGGAGCTCTTCCGCGACCGTCCCGAACGACTCGGCATCCTGAACGCCTACTACGCCGTGCTGGACGACCTGGCCAAGCAGGACCCGGTGTGGCGCTCCTTCGACAACGAACTGCGGAACCGCACTGTGTTGTACTCCCAAGCCGTGACCGCCCCGTCGCTGGATGTGCTGCTGACCCGCGTCGGGGACGCCTTCGCCGACGCGTGCGGGGACGCCGGCAACGCTCTCTTCAGCATGATCGGGATCATCGAGTTCGAGATGCAGTACGTCGCGACCTGTAAGTTGTGCATTGAATACGTCGGCGCGTTCGGCTGAATGCCTCCGGTCATTCCCCCCCCACCCGATCACACCCTCGTCGCCACCACGGTCAAGACCAAGCTCCCCTTCCGCGTCGAACTGACAACCTTGGCCCCCCTGGCTGGTGACGCCTCCAACCGGCGGTACTTCCGTCTGAGCCTCGCCGGCGGCCCGCCCCATTCCCTGATCTTGATGCAACTGGCCTCGCCGGAAGCGTTCAAGCAGTCGGAAGAAGCAGTGAGCGGCGCCGCGCCCCCGGTTACGGAACTGCCCTTCGTCAACATCCTGAGCCATCTGGCCAAGGCCGACGTGCCGGTCCCGGCGCTGTACTACTACGATCAGCCGGCCGGGCTCCTGTACCTGGAGGACGTGGGTGATGTGAACCTGGCGCAGGCCTCCCAGGAAGCAACGAGCCCGGACACGCCGGCGCTCTACCGCGACGCGGTGGACCTGCTCGTCCGCCTCCAGCTGAAGGCGACGTTCCCTGCCGACCCGGCCTGCCTGGCGTTCGGCCGTGCCTTCGACGTGCCGCTCCTGACGTGGGAGTTCGACCACTTCATCGAGTACGGCATCGAGAAACGCGCCGGCAAGGCGCTGCCGGACAAAGATCGTCACGCCATCCGGACTGAGATGCGGAAGCTCGCTGAGGTGATGGCGGCGCAGCCCCGTGTCTTCACCCATCGGGACTACCATAGCCGCAATCTCATGGTGCAGGACGGGCGCCTGCGCGTCCTCGACTTCCAGGACGCTCTCATGGGCCCCGCCTCCTACGACCTCGCGTCCCTGTTGCGGGACTCCTATCTGTCGCTCGATCAGGATCTGATCGACGAACTGGTCATCCGCTACCTGGAAGGACGGGCCAGGGCGAGCGCACCGCTCGACCGCGTGACGTTCCTGCGACTCTTCGACCTGACCAGCATCCAGCGCAACCTGAAGGCCGCCGGGCGGTTCGTCTATATCGCCCTGGAGAAGCACAACGATCGCTATCTCCAGTACATTCCACGGACCCTGGGCTACGTGAGACGGAACTTGGAGCACTACCGGGACCTCCACCCGCTTCGAAAAGCGCTCGCCCGCTATGTGCCGGAGGTGAGGTAGCATGAAGGCGATGGTCCTGGCCGCGGGGCTTGGCACCCGGCTGCGCCCGCTGACCGACACCCTGCCGAAGCCCCTACTGCCGGTCGCAGGGAGGCCGCTTCTCGAGTGGAACCTCCTGCTCCTCAAGCGACATGGGATTACCGAGGTCATCATCAACCTGCACCACCTCGGCGAGCAGATTGTGCGCGCGCTCGGGGACGGGGCGCGCCTCGGCCTGCGCCTGGCCTACTCGCACGAGCCCACGCTCCAGGGCACGGGCGGCGGCATCAAGCAGGCCGCGCCCTTTCTGAAGGATGGACCGTTCCTGGTCCTCAATGGGGATACGCTGTCCGACTGCGATCTGACGGCCCTGATCGCCGCCCACCGAGTCTCCGGGGCCCTGGCCACACTGGCCGTCCGTGACGACCCCGAAGCCGCGACGTGGGGACCCGTCACCCTCGACGCGCAGGGGCGGATTCTCCAGATCAACGGCAGTCCGCCGCTGGCGGAACCGCGGGCCGCGCTCCCAGCTTGCATGTTCGCCGGGATTCACGTGATGGAGCAGGCGGTCCTCGACGCCATGCCGTCAGGGCTTGGCTCGATCATTGACGTGTATGACCGCCTGCTCCGCCAGGGGCGACCGCTCCACGGCTACCGGATGAGCGGGTACTGGTCGGACATCGGCGATCCGAAGCGCTATGCGCAAGCGCAGCGGGATGTGGCCGAGGGACGGCTTCGCCTACCTGAAGACTGAAGCGTTTACTTTGCTAAGAGGGGCGTGAGGTGAGCCTTGCGATTCTCCAGCATGGCGCGCTGGGTCTCGGTCGGGGCGGCGGGGCCCTTCTTCTTCGCGCCGTAGTCGAGCAGACAGCGCTCGATTATCTCAAGCGCTTCGTGCGGTTGCCCGGCCCGCTCCAGCAAGTCGCAGAGCCGGAGGTAGGCCGAGATGACGAACGCGCGGTCCCGCTCCTCCTTCGCCTGGTTCACGATGTAGCGGTAGTGCTCGATGGCCGCCGCCGGCTCCTTGCCTTCTACGCGTATGGCCTGCAGCATGCGGAGTGATAACCGATCCGCGGTGACGCCAGCGCTCGCGTGCTGGCTTCCTTCGAGCAAGCCCCGGAGCTCCTCGTCGGTCAAGCGCATTCTGCCGTTGTGCGCCTTCAGTTGCTCTAGCACGCGTGTAGCCTCCGGCCAGCCACCGTAGAGTCCCACCATCACACAGCGGCAACCCTTGGGGTTTATGCATGGCCTCTCCCGGGGCGTGAACTTCTTGGAGGTCACGACGGCCGGTGAGAAGACCATGCCGGTCGTCTCGCGGCACACCATGCAGGCCAGCACGTCGTTGGGCGTGGCGTGAAGGAACAGCCGGACGCCGGACCGCTCCCAGAAAGCCCGGGCCTGGATCCGGCCGGCTTTGACCTGCAAGTCGTGGAACTTCCAGATCAGCGTGAGGCAGAGAATCGCGAGGAGATAGGGGAGGATGTCAGGAAACTGGATGGAGCTCATATCGACCCTGTAACCTTGCGTAGGTTGTATCACGCCGTCCCGGAAAAAGGAATGAGAAGAAATCGGAAAACCTTACGCAGCGGGCGCAAAGAACCACAGGCGCAGCGGGATGCCGCAGCAGGACGGCTATCTAAGGAACGCGGGCACGACAATCCGAGTAAAGGAAGGAAAAGGATATCCAGGTGGTGGTGAAAAACCGAAGGCGCAACGCGTTGCTGACGACGCTGACGGAGGAGGCGCCCATGGCGGCCGCCGCGAGGATCGGGTTGAGCCAGCCAATCGCCGCGACGGGAATCAGGACGACGTTGTAGATGAAGGCGGCGAAGAGATTCTGCTTGATGTTGCGCATGGTAGCCTGGCTCAGTTGAATCGCCGTCGCCACGCCGCGCAGATCGCCGCCGATCAGCGTGATGTCCGCCGTCTCCATGGCCACGTCCGTACCGGCGCCGATCGCGATCCCCACATCGGCCTGCGCGAGAGCCGGGGCGTCATTGATGCCGTCGCCCACCATGGCCACCCGCCGGCCCTCGCCCTGTAAGCGTTTCACTTCGAAGGCCTTCGCCTCCGGCAAGACCTCGGCGAGCACCCGCTCGATGCCGACTTCCTTGGCCACCGCCGCCGCCGTGCGCGGATTGTCCCCGGTTATCATCACCACGTCGAGGCCCATGACCTTGAGCGCCGATACCGCCTCGCGGGCATGCTTTTTCACGGTGTCGGCCACTGCGATGACCCCGACCACGGTGCCTTCCACGGCCACAAACATGGGCGTCAGGCCAGCCTCGGCCAGCCGCGCAGTCTCTGTCTCCAGACCGGCGACCCCAAGGCCGTCCACTTCCATCAATCGAAGGTTGCCGACGCGCACCGGCTGGCCCTTCACCGTGGCCCGGATGCCGTGCCCCGGGACGGCCGCAAAGCCCTTGAGCGGCTCCAGCGCAATGCGCAACTCGCGGGCCATCTTCGCGATGGCCTTTCCGATCGGATGCTCCGAGCCCTGCTCGGCCGATGCAGCGAACTGCAATAATTTTTCGCGCGACCATCCCTCCTGGCGCACGACGATCTCCTTGACCGCCAGTTCGCCCGTCGTCAGCGTGCCGGTCTTGTCCAGCACGACGGTCGTCAGCGCACGCGCCTGTTCCAAGGCCGCGCCGCTCCGGATCAGGATTCCGAGCTCCGCGCCGCGACCGATCCCCACCATAATAGAGGTCGGGGTCGCCAGCCCCAGCGCGCACGGACAGGCGATGATCAGCACGGCGACAAAGTTCAGCAGCGCCGTGGTGAAGGCCGGCGCCGGGCCGAACGCCAGCCAGAGGCCGAACGTCAGCAGGGCCACGGCGATGACGATCGGCACGAAGACCGCCGCCACCTGGTCCACGAGCCGTGCGATGGGCGGCTTCGACCCCTGCGCCTCTTCGACAAGCCGCACGATCTGGGCGAGCGCGGTGTCAGCGCCCACCTGCGTCGCCTTGAAGCGAAAATATCCGGTCTTGTTCAGCGTGGCACCGATGACCTGATCGCCGGGTCCCTTGTCCACTGGCATGGACTCGCCGGTCAGCATGGATTCGTCCAGTGAGGATGCGCCCTCCAGGATGACGCCGTCCACCGGCACCTTTTCGCCTGGACGGACGATCACTATATCGCCGGCCCGCACGTCCTCGACGGGGATGTCCAGCTCGCGGCCGTCGCGGATCACGCGCGCCTGCTTGGCCTGGAGGCCGATGAGCCGGGTCAAGGCCTCGGACGTCCGCCCCTTGGCCCGGGCCTCGAGGACACGGCCCAGAAGTATGAGCGTGATGATCGCCGCGGACGAGTCGAAGTAGACTTGCGGTATCGCGCCCCCAGCCGTGAAGACGCCTGGCGCCACCGTGGCCGCCACGCTGTAACCATAGGCCGCCGACGTGCCGAGGGCGATCAAGGTGTTCATGTCGGTGGTGCCATGCCGGGCCACCGCCCATGCGCCTCTATAGAACTGCCAGCCGGCCCAGAACTGCACCGGCGTCGTCAGCAGCAACTGCAGCCAGAAGGAAGCCGCTTGCGGGACGGGCAGGCCGAGGTGCTCCGACATACCCAGGAGCATGACCGGCACGCTCAGTGCCGCGGCAACCCAGAACCGGCGTTTCAGTGCTCGATACGCAACTTGCTTGCGGTCCTCCCGTGCACCCCCACCCACTCCTCCCCCCTCGAGGGGGAGGGTGAGGGAGGGGGCGGCCGAGGGCGCGGCCGGCAGGACCGGCGTGTAACCGAGGCTACGAATGGTCTCCTGAATAGCCGCGGGATCGGTGACCCCCGGCTGGTACTCGACGGTCGCCTGCTCGGTGGCCAGGTTGACGGCGGCGCGGGAGACCCCCGGGACCGCGCTCAAGCCGTGCTCGATTTTGGCGACGCACGACGCGCACGACATGCCTTCGATCGGGATCGTGAGAGAGACGGGCTTGACTGAAGACGCAGCTTTAGCGGGAGTAGGCGCAGCCGGAGCGGGCTTGGGCCGCATCGGCGTCATTGTCACCATTTGCGCCGGCGCATGGCCCATGCCTGGGGGCCCGCCCTTGAGGACCGCATCCGGGTCCTTCTCGAAGGTTCGTTTGCACCCCGGGGCGCAGAAATAGTACGTGGTGCCGTTGTGCACCGCCGTGGCCGGCGCCGTCTGCTCGTCCACGGTCATCCCGCAGACCGGATCAATAGGCATACTGCAAGACTATAGGGTGGAGGAGGGGAGATTCAAGTGAGATCCCGTCAGCGGTCGCCCGCTTATAGCGGATTGATCAGAACCGGTGGGTCACGCTGAGCATCAGCACCTGCGCCGTCAGAGCATTCAGATCGGCGTTCGGAATCGTCGGTCGAACCTGTTGTCCGTGAAGAGTTCTTCCAGAGCAGGGGGCCGGGCCGATCCAAAGTGGATCAGGGCAGCAGCGGGGCCACCTCCGTTGCCGGGTTGATCGTGACCGCGAGCGTCTGGGTGCCGGTGCCGCCGGCGTTGGTCGCGCTCAGGGTCACCGTCGAGGCCCCGGCGCTCGTGGGCGTCCCGGAAATGAGCCCGCTCGTGGCGTCGAGCGCCATGCCCGCGGGCAACCCCGTGGCGCCAAAGCTCGTGGGGCTGTTCGTGGCGGTCATCTGATAGCTGAACGCCACGCCCACCTGGCCCGTGGCCGTGCCGGCGCTGGTGATCGTTGGGGGTGGCTCAACTGCCAATGCCATCGTCCAAATACCAGACCCTGAGCTAGTCTCACACCAAAAGTCTACTAGCCCATCTCCATTCGCGTCCCCCACCAGACAACTACTGGGGATCGGTGTACTTGGCGTTGGCCCACTGACATTCGGGGACGTCACCCAGCCGCTTCCTGTTGAAATAGCAATGTCCCACATGCCAGAGCCGGAGCTTGTTTCGCACCACATGTCCGTCATCCCGTCACGGTTGAGGTCGCCGGTAAAGCAATAGTCTTTTACCGGGATGCCGGGGGCTGGCCCGCTCACGGTGGACGTCAACCATCCGCTTCCTGTTGAGAGTGCAACGGACCACGTGCCAGAGCCGGAGCTTGTTTCGCACCACATGTCCGCCATCCCGTCACGGTTGAGGTCGCCGGTAAAGCAATAGTCTTTTACCGGGATGCCGGGGGCAGGCCCGTTCAAAAATGTCGACATCGTCCATCCGCTGCCTGTTGAAATAGCAATCTGCCAAATGCCGGAACCAGGAGTTATCTGGCACCACATATCCGTCCTTCCATCGCCATCAAGATCTCCCGTCAGGCATTGATCACTTACTCGTAGGCCGCTTGAAATACCCCAAACTGGTGCTGGTCCATTCCAGGTCATCGTCGTCCAGCCGCTGCCAGTTGAAAGCCCAACTGACCAGTTGCCGGCAAACGTCTCGCACCACACGTCTGTCTTTCCATCGCGGTCAAGGTCTCCCGTCAAGCACTGCCATGCGAAAAGGATCGCGTGGGGTAGTGGAGCCCAGGAAGATGTTGACCATCCGCTCCCTGTCGAGAGGCCGGCAGATGAATAAAATAGTAATGGAAAGACGGAGATGAGGTATTGGCAGTAAATATCGCTTTTACCATCTCCGTTAAGATCACCAGTAATGCAGCTACTGAGTAGGTTGGTGCCGCCTACGGGTTGTGGTAGCCCAGGTATTGGCCCATCCCACATAGATATGGACCAACCGCTTCCGGTCGAGATCCCGATCAGCCAGGTGCTAGAACCAGTGCCCGTCGTGCACCAAAAGTCCGTCATCCTATCGCCGTCAGGATTGCTCCTATCGCCGTTAAGATTGCCCGTGAAGCATCGATCGGCCACAGATGTGGCTGGGGCTGGCCCGTCCCAGGATGGCATAGGCGTAGACCAGCCCACTTGTGCCACGGTATTCGAAACCGAAGACAGCACGATGAAGACAGAAAGCAGCAGAGGTGGGATTAGGCGTCTGGCCCGAGCGGCCGCCTGCGCCTTTCGAGCTAACCAGGAGAAGTGGGCTCTCTTCGGTATCATAATGGGTCGGCAGTAAGGCCAGGATTCTTCCCTTTTGCCAGGATACTGGACTACTTCCCACAACCAATCGGGTCAATCCTTGCATTAAGGGAGGGAGAATCCCTGAATTTCCGGATCAAGAATCCTGCTGTGAGTGAGCCAGCGACGAGATCCTTCGCTTCGCTCAGGATGACAGTTGAAGGATTCAGGATGACAGTTGAAGGGTTTAGGGGGACGAACGGGGGCCTGTTCAGAACCGGTAGGTCACGCTGAGCATCAGCACCTGCGCGGTCGTGCTGAACGATCCGAAGATCGTTGGACCGCCTGTGCCACCTGTAATGGTTGGGTCTATGCTTGAGGCATTGGTCGCCCGTTTTTCATAGAACCCGAACAGATAGGCAATATCCACGCTGGTGGCCTCCCACTTGTATCCCAAGCCGGTCGTCAGCGCGTACAGATCGGCGTTCGGAATCGTCGGATCGAACGTCTCGTTCGGAATCGGCGTTTGATCGTAGAAGAACCCGCCCCGCAGGGCCAGACGGTCGGTCGCCGCATACTCCGCCCCGAGACGGAAGACGTAGGAGTTCTTCCAGAGCCGAAACCCTGGGGAATTGAAGGCGTCTTGCGGGAACCCGGCAGTCCTGTCGAAACTTTTCGGGATTGACCCGACCGTTCTCCAGCCTTCCCATTCGATGTCCGCGTTGATCGTCCAGCGCGGAATCGCTTTCATTGAGACCCCGAGGATGAGCTGAGGCGGGAACTTGATGCTGGAGTGAAACTTGGTGTTTTCAATGCCCAGTATTGGAACCTCCGGCCCGCTGAAATCAGCCGAGCCGTTGAACTTGGCTTGAAGCTCGCTCCTGAATTGGAGGCCCACCGAAGTGGAAATCTCCTTCAGGTGATAGAGGAGTCCGACATTCCACCCAATCGGATGCGCCTCGAGGTCATGCACGCGCACCTTGTTTTCGCCAAAGCCAATGATCTCAAACAATTGCTCAAACTCGGCCCCTGCGTCCGCGATCCGGATTCCCGCAGCAACCGAGAGCTCGGGTGTCACCTGATACGCCACGGTGGGATTATAGACGGTGACCCGGAGGCGTGCGTCGGTGGTATTGAAGCGGCCCTGCCAGTTGTCCGGCCAGTCCACGACGATGCCGAACGGCGTATAGACCCCCAGCCCAATGCTGACCCGCTCGTCCCATTGCTTGAACCGGTGGGTGATGTAGAAATGCGGGATGATCGGGAACTGGTCTTGAAGCTGTGAATTCTCACAGGGCGTCGTCGAACAGCGGAAGGTGGAATCCAGTTTCACGATCGAGGTGCCGATCATGAGCTGCGTACCCGGCAATTGTGTGATCCCGGCCGGGTTGTAGAAGATGGCCGACGGGTCGTTGGCCTCTCCAGTAAATGCATTTGCCTTTCCGCTCGCCGCCGCGCCCTGTTCGGTAAAAGACACGCCGCCCGCCCAGGCCTGCCCGCTTCCGTGCAGAAGAAGCAACGCTCCGATCGAGAGAGCGCAGAAATTCCTCTTAAGCAGTCGTTCGGGCATAGGATGTCCCATTAGAGAAAGGATTGAAGGTGCATAGACTCTCAGAGCCGGGTCGAATTGTCAATGCTGGCTGGTGAGAAATACCGGGTGAGCCAGGCGACCGCGCCTTGGATATCCACGTCCTGGGCGTATTTGACAAGGTCGGCGATCTTGTCCACATCGTCGAGGCCGATCCGTTCGGGAAGGATCGGGGCAAGGCGGAAATAGCGATGTTGGAGCAGGCGCGCGCACTGATAATCCGCCACCCCCATCATGCCGTCCACCATGAGCGCGATCAGCGGCTTCGCCCACTGCGCGTAGCCCCAGTCAAGCTCTTTCCCGGCGACGTACGCTGGATTCACGCCGGTGCTCAGGGAGAAGAGACGCACCTCCTGGAGAGCCTGCTTCCCCGTCCCGGCGTCCAACGCCTGCGCGAGGGCCGCCATGGCCGGGTTATTGGCGACGACCGCGCCGTCAATGTAGCCCTGGTAGGTGGGGAAATAGGTCGGTGCCGCGCTGGTGCGGAGCGCCACGTCCACCACCAGCTCCGCCCCGTCCG
>VBOD01000058.1 GCA_005877615.1 Nitrospirota bacterium
CATAATGAAAACTACGGAACTCTAACATGCGAACCGGATTGCGTCAAGGAAGGGATTTTCTGCTACAATCAACCCCTTATGAAGACGGTTGCCGTCACCCACTGGCCGGCCAATGCGGGCCAGGTCACCATCAACAAGGTCCGCGCCCGCCTGGAGCAGGAAGGCCTGACGCCCTACCGGTTCGACATGATGCCGGGGGACGCCTACGGCGACCATGCCCACCCCGACGCCGAGATCCGCTGGGTGGTCAGCGGCCGCATGCGCATTATGGTGAACAACGAAGAAATCATCCTGGAGCCCGGCGACCGGCTTGACCTGGCCGCGAACGTCGTCCACTCCGCGGATGTCTTTGGCGACGAGGCCGTGGTTACGCTGTGCGCCTCCCGCTGAAATCCATCCGACGGGTCCTGTCGCCGAATCACCGGGGCACCTGTTGCTCTTCAAATGCAACGGGTCGCCAGCTCAGACCCTTTCGCCGTCGCAGCCCCGCGGACTCGGCTGTAGGTTCCTCTGCTCCGCCCGGGTCCCATTCGACGCCACCCGTCGTCGCACGCCATGCATGAAATCGTCTTCCTCCTGGTGGCGCTCACCGGGATCGGCCTCCTGGGATACTTGGTGACCATCCTGACGCCCCACGTGTTCCACAACATCGGGCTGGTCATGCTGCTGGCCGGGCTGGTGGAAGGGATCCCCACAGGCTTCTGGTACCATGTCGTGCTGCGCCGCATCCTGATCCAGCGTGGCAGTCTTCCTCCCAAGTGGTGGATTCATCCGACGCGCCACCACGGCCAGCTCACTCTGGAGGAGCACCGCCGCATCCGTCTCTGGTTCGTGCTCGGCGGCATCGGATACGCCATCGCGGTCACCGGCGGGCTGGCGGCCATCGTCGGCCTCCTCATCGAACGCCTCTGACCTTCCAGTATTCTGTTATAATGCCGCGCCATGCAGAAGCATAAGATCGACCTGCTCATCTTCGATCTCGACGGCACGCTGATCGAGTCCAAGTGGGACATCGCGACGGCCGTCAACCTCACGCTGGGGGACCTAGGCCTGCCGCTGCGCCCGCAGGAGGAGATCTTCAGCTTCGTCGGCGACGGGATCAAGCGCCTGCTCCGCCTCGCCGTCGGAGAGGAGAACCAGTCGCGCTATGAGGAGGCATTGCGGATCTTCCGGCGACACTATCTCGCCCACTGCCTCGACCGCACGCGCTTCTATCCCGGCGTCGAGCCCGTGCTCAATCATTTCGGCCGCAAGCTCAAGGCCGTCGCCACCAATAAGTCGTTGGAGTACACGAAGAAGATTTTGCAAGGATTGGGCGCGCACCACTTTGCCTACGTCGTCGGCGGGGACAACGGGTACGGCCTCAAGCCGGAGCCCGGCATGTTCCACAAGATCCTGGACGAGCTGAAAGTTGAGCAGGAGCTGGCGGTCCTGATCGGCGACAGCACGAATGACATCAACGGCGGGCACAACGCCGGCATCAAGGTCTGCGCCGTCGGCTACGGCATGGGCAACCGCGAGAAGATGGCCGCCTGCGAGCCGGACTGGTTCATCGAGAAGCCCGAAGAGCTCATCGAGTTGTTCGTCTGATGCCCCGGCGGATCGTCGTCCTCCTCCTCAGCCTCATTCTCCTCGCCGGCCTCGCCTCGGCGGCGAACCTTGAAGACCGGGTCGTCGAGCACCGGCTCGCCAACGGCCTGACCCTCCTGCTGATGGAGCGCCATCAGGCGCCGATCGTCGCCGTCAATCTGACCTACAAGGTCGGCGGCGTCTACGAGCACAACGGCATCACGGGCGTCGCGCATCTCTACGAGCACATGGCCTTCAAGGGGACCCGCACGATCGGCGTCACGGACGCCGAGAAGGAGAAACCGGTCTTGGAGGAGCTGGACCGCCTTGCGGAGGCCGTCATGGCCGAAAAGCTTAAAGGGCCGGCCGCCGACCAGACGCGCTTGGCCGCGCTGCGCAAGCGGTTCACCGAAGTCGAAGCGCAGGCGCAGCAGTTCGTGGTCCCCGCCGAGCTCGCCACCCTCTACCAGCGGAACGGCGGCGTGGGCCTCAACGCGACAACCGGGAAGGACGTGACGCGCTATTTCCTGAGCTTCCCCGCCAATCGCCTGCCGCTGTGGGCCGCCGTGGAGTCGGACCGCATGGCCAACGGCGTCCTCCGCGAGTTCTACAAGGAAAAGAAAGTCGTGCTGGAAGAGCGGCGCCAGAGCACCGACAACTCATCCAACGGGCGTTTGCACGAGGCCTTTGCTGCGGCCGCGTTCCTGGCGCATCCCTACGGCCAGCCCGTGATCGGCTGGCCCTCCGACCTGGAGGCGCTCAGCCGGACCCAGACCGAGGCGTTCTTCCAGACCTACTACGGTCCCGTCAACGCGGTGCTGGCCGTCGTGGGCGACATCAAGCCCAAGGAGGTCATTGCCCTCGTGGAGAATACGTTTGGCCGCATCCCGGCCCGCCCGCCCGCCCCGCCCGTGCTGACCGAGGAGCCCCCGTACTCGGGCGAGCGCCGGGTGGAGGTCGAGTTCTCCGCCGAGCCCCAACTCCTCATCGGCTATCACAAGCCCTCAGCGAGCCACCCGGACGATGACGTCTTCGACGTCCTCGAATCACTGCTGTCGGAGGGACGCACCTCCCGGCTCTACAAGCGTCTGGTCCAGGAAAAGCAACTGGCGCTCAACATCTCGGCGTTCTCCGACTACCCCGGCGCCCAATACCCGAACCTTTTCGTGATCAGCGCCGCGCCCCGTGCACCGCACACCACCACGGAGATCGAACAGGCGGTGTACGAAGAACTCGACCGCCTGAAGCGGGAGCCGGTCTCCCCGCACGAGCTGCAGAAGATCCTCAACCAGGTCGACGCCGCGCAGGTCCGCGCGCTCCGGTCCAACAGCGGGATGGCTTCGCGCCTCGCCTATTTCCAGGCGATCAGCGAGGACTGGCGGGAGACGTTCAAGCGGCGCGACCGGATCGCCAAGGTGACCCCGGACGACATCCGGCGCGTGGCCGCCCAGTACTTCACCAAGAGCAACCGCGTCGTGGCCACGCTGGTCAAGCCGGAGGATGGGGCGGGGAAGGACAAGCCATGACGCAGGATCGGCTGACGCTCCGACTGATCGTGCTCCTGGTATGCGCGACACTGCTGGCGGCCTGCACCACGCTCCCACCCGCGACCGGCGACCCTCGCGCCATGAAGTTCGATCCGGTGACGTTCACGATACCGGAGGTCGAGCGCATTGTCCTGGAGAACGGGATCATCGTCTATCTCCTGCCGGACCTGGAGTTGCCGTTGGTGACCGTGTCGGCCATGATCCGGACGGGCGCCGTCTATGAACCGCCCGAGAAGGTCGGGCTCGCCGCCCTGACCGGCACCGTCATGCGCACGGGCGGGACGGCCCGCATGACCGGCGATCAGATCGACGAAGAGCTCGAATTCCTGGCTGCGAACGTGGGGGTCGGGATCGGCAGCGAGAGCGGCACCGCCTCGCTGGACATCTTGAAGAAGGACCTGGGGCGGGGGCTGGTCATCTTCGCCGACATGCTCCGCACGCCGGCCTTCGAGCCCGCCAAAGTAGAGCTCGCGAAACGCCAAGCCCTGGAGGCCATCCGCCGCCGGCCGGACAGCCCGGCCGGGATCGCCGGGCGCGAGTTCCGGAAGCTGCTCTACGGAGCCGACCACCCGTTGGGCCGGGAGAGCACCATCGAGACCGTGTCGCGCATCACGCGCGAGGACCTCGTCGCCTTTCACCGGCAATACTTCACGCCAAGCGGCCTCATCCTGGGCGTCACCGGCGACTTCGAGAAGCCGGCGATGCTGGACGCCTTGCGCAAGGTCTTTGGAGACTGGAAGCCGCAGCCCGTGACATTACCCGCGATCCCGCCGGTGACCGCCTTGCCCGCGTCGGGGAGCAGCCGTTCAGTGAACATCCTGAGCCGGGATCTCACGCAGACCAACCTGCGCGTCGGGCACCTCTCGGTGAAGGAAGACGACCCGGACTTCTTCGCGCTGGCCCTGCTCGGGGACATCCTGGGAGGGAATTCCTTCACTTCACGGCTCTTCCGGGACGTGAGGAGCCGTCAAGGCTTGGCCTACTCCGTCGGGAGCCGGCTGGTGCCCGGGAACCTGGGGCCCGGCGCCTTCCTCCTCTATGCGCTGACCAAGGGCTCGTCCACGCACCAGGCCCTGGCCAGCATGCTGGACCACATGGAGCGGCTGCGGCAGGAGCCGGTTACGGATGACGAGCTGCAGTTCGCGAAGGACGCGTTCCTCAACTCCTTCGTCTTCTCGTTCGCCGACGCCGGCCTGATCGTCGGACGGCTCATGGCGCTCGAGTACTACGGGCTGCCCAAGGACTTCCTGCAACGCTTCCGGGACAGCGTCGTGAAGCTCACCAAGGAGGACCTGCTGCGCGTCGCCCGGAAGCACCTGCATCCTGATCGCGTGGTCATCCTGGCGGTCGGCAAGGACGACGACTTCGAACAACCCCTCTCGACGTTCGGCCAGGTCCGCCATCTCACGCTCAAACCCGGCGGCTGACGTCCAGGCTGGACGGCATCCGGTATACTAGGAGGATGCCGTTGCAACTGTTCCAAGCCCAGGTCGAGCGCATCCGCGACCTCACGCATGACGTGCGGGAAATCGAGTTGCGCCTGAAAGAACCTCCGGCGATCGCGTTCAAGGCCGGCCAGTTCGTCTCGTTCGAGGTGGGGCGCGACGCGCTCAACCGGACCATCGTGCGCCCCTACTCCATCGCGTCCCCGCCCAGCCAGCGGGAACGTGTCTTGCTACTGCTCAACCTGGTCCAGGGCGGTCCTGGCTCCACCTATCTGTTCAGCCTCCGCGTCGGGGATGAGACCCAGTTCAAGGGCCCGACCGGAGCCTTCTACCTGCGGGACGACCCCGCACGCGACCTCCTGTTTGTGGCGACCGCCACAGGGATCGCCCCTCTTCGCTCGATGCTCTACGCCCTGTCCGAGCGCGGGTTCCCGCGCCCGGTCACCCTCTACTGGGGCCTTCGCAGCCAGCGGGACCTTTACTACCAGGACGAGCTGGAGGCCCTGGCTCGCGCCCATCCGAACTTCTCTTTCATCACCACACTGTCCCGTCCCGAGGACGGCTGGATTGGTGAACGAGGACGCGTGACCCCGCTGGTGGAGGCGCGCATTGCGTCCGTGCAGAACCTCGCCGTCTATCTCTGCGGGAACGAAGGCATGATCAAGGACGTGACGGCGGTCTTGCAGAAGAAAGGCCTGTGCCCCATCTATCGGGAGAAGTATTACTGACGACGTCGGTGAGACGGAGTAGCCGTTGATTCTCAATCAAGGAGGCCCCGATATGCATGCTCGACATCACGTGACGATGGCGCTGCTGATCATGACGCTTTTGATCGCCCCCGGATGCGGCTACAACGACATCCAAGGGCTCGACGAAGAGACGAACGCCGCGTGGAGCGAGGTCCTCAACCAGTATCAGCGGCGGGCCGATCTGATCCCGAACCTGGTCAATGTCGTCAAGGGCTATGCGGCCCACGAGAGACAGACGCTGGAGGCCGTGACCCAGGCCCGCTCGCAGGTCGCCGGCATCAAGGCGACGCCGGAGCTGATCAAGGACCCCGAGGCGTTCAAGAAATTCCAGGCGGCGCAGGGAGACCTCTCGTCGGCCCTCGCGCGGCTGATGGTGGTCGTCGAAAAATACCCCGACCTCAAGGCCAACGAGAATTTCCGCGACCTGCAGAGCCAGTTAGAGGGCACCGAGAACCGGATCACCGTGGCGCGCAAGCGGTACATCGACAAGGTGGCCGAATACAATAAGCTGGTGCGCTTTTTCCCCACCAATTTGACCGCGAAATACATTCTCAAAATGGATGTGAAGCCGAACTTCACGGTGGCCGACGAGAAGACCGCGGCCCAGCCGCCCGAAGTCAAGTTCTAAGTGCGGGTAGTTTCCCTGCTGGTGGCAGTCATGGTCGGGGCACTTGCTTCGCCCGCCGCCGCGCTCGACGTCCCTCCGCTCACCGGGCGCATCGTTGATAACGCCCATCTCCTGCCTGCGGATCGTACCGCATCGCTTTCCGCCGAGCTGGCCGCTCACGAGGCACGCACCGGCAACCAAGTGGCGCTGTTGACCCTGCCCTCTCTCGAAGGAGAGCCACTGGAGGAATTCTCCCATCGGGTGGCGACCACCTGGAAACTCGGGCAAAAGGGGGCCGACAACGGGGTGCTCGTGCTGGTCGTGCCAGGAGATCGAAAAGTCCGTATCGAAGTCGGCTACGGGCTGGAAGGGACGCTGACGGATGCCAAGTCCTCTCGCATCATCCGCGAGGAGATGGTGCCCCGGTTCAGAACTGGCGATTTCTCCGGGGGCATCACGGCCGGCGTCAAGGCGGTGCTGGGTACGATTGAAGGCACATACACCCCGCCGGAGCGAAAAACGGTCCCAGTCGGCAACAAGACCGAAAGCGGCTTGGGCATGTTGTTCCTGGCCGTCGTCGTGGGTATCCTGACAGCCGCCATCGTCGGCCACCATTGGAAAGGCGGCTCCATCGGAAGCGTGATGGCCTTCGTGCTAGCCCTCTCGTCCGGCTTGATCCTGGCCATCGTCGCTGCGGTCATCGTGCTGATCGTCACGATGGCGCTGGCGGGGATGGCGGGCGGCGGCCGAAGTTCTCCACGGGAATTCGGCAGCTGGGGTGGAGGAAGTTTCGGCGAGTTTTCGGGCGGAGGCGGATTCGGCGGCGGTTTCGGCGGAGGCGGGGGAGGTTTCGGCGGCGGGGGCGCCTCCGGGAGCTGGTGAGATGAAAATGTTTTCAGACGACGACCTCAGAAAAATCCGAGAGGCAGTGCAGGCGGCCGAACGTCGCACGCGGGGCGAGATCGTTCCCATGATCGTTCCTTCCTCCGCACGGTACAGTGAAGCGCGATACCTCGCAGGGCTCGCACTCTCCATCCTGACCCTGACTGTCCTGCTGACCTTCGAACACGGGTGGGGGCAATATGCATGGCAAGGACACCATCCGGCCTGGATCGTGCTTGGCGTGGTACTCACCTATGCTCTGGGCTATTGGACAGGTTCCCTCCCCGCACTTATACAGTTCTTCACTTCGAAGGAGCGGATGGCCTTCAAGGTGCGCCGGCGCGCCGAACTGGCGTTCTACGAACACGGCCTGCACAAGACGCGCGAAGGTACCGGCATCTTGATCATGGCTTCCCTGCTGGAGCGGCGCGTGCAGGTACTGGCCGACAAGGCTATCAACGACAGTGTCCCGCTCGGCACCTGGGACACACTGGTGAATGATCTCGTGCAAGGGATCAAAGACGGCCGGCCGACGGAGGCCTTCTGCAAGGCGATCGCCAAGTGCGGTGATCTGCTGGCCGAACATTTTCCGGCTAGGCCCAGGGACAACCCCGATGAACTGGCTGACGATCTGATCCAGGAGAAATGAGTGCCGTATTACTGGATCAGTGCGTGATGGTGTCGAGTTCCGGCGTCTCGCCCTCCGGCTCCTCCACCCGAAAGCTGACGCGCCCGATGACGCGGCCTTCCGCCGTCTCCACGTCCACGCGCCAGTCCCCAGGCGTCACCCGCTGCTTGACGGTGTAGCCCCGGTAGCCCCTCTCGCGCCCGCCCGCGATCGCGATCGGGATCCGGTCCGTCATCAAGAAGTTCCGTCCCGCATCAGGCCGGTATTGCCAGCGATGAAAGATCGTCGTGTGCAAAGCAACCGGGGCGAACACGGCAGTGAAGCAATAGGTCGGGCCTTCCCCGTGAAAGGGATCGTCCGAGCGCTTCCAGAAGTGGTACCAGGCCGCCTTCTCGAACTCGAGCTGAAATTCATCGTCAACCTTGGCCACCTTGTGATACGTACCGGCAAATTTCAGGGACAACGGCACCGGCGGGATCCATTTGAGGAAATAGAACCCCACCAGTGCGACGATCAGGACGATGGCCGGCAAGCTGGTCCAGACCTCCTCCCATCGAGACGGGACCGGCTGCTGCTGATAAATCAGCCGCACAACTTTGATCGTCACGGCCGCACTCAACCCCGCGCCGATCAGGAACACAACCGTGTTCATGGCCCCGATCAGCACCGGCAGAAAGAACGTGAAGAAGCTGAAGACGACGACCGCGTAGAGGCTTACGAGCAGGCGCACATTCGCGCTGGTGAGGCGGTCACGCAGGAATTCATTCCCCACCAGCAAGGCGATGAGCAGCGCGAAGAAGACCGCCGTCGTGGTCAGCGAGGCGCTCTGCGAATAGAAGACTGTGTAGGCGCTGAACAGTCCGCCCAGCAGGAACTGGATGGCATGGGGATAGTGTGGCTGCGCGCGGGCGATCAACGACTGTACGTTCACCAACGACTTGACGTTCCCTGGAACGACCGTCTCGTCAGGCGGGGTCCTGCGCAGATCGGCGCGCGTGGTCAGGACGATCAACCCGCCCAGCAGGCTCAAATAGAGGAGCATGATCAGGTTGTCCCGCAGGCGATCGATACGGGTCAACGTGACGCTGTCGAAGGTCACGCCGCCCAGGAAAAAAGCGACCGGCAGCAAAGGCTTGGTGATGGCGGCCCTGAGCCGGTTAGCCAGCAGCATTCAGCGCGAGTCAGCTCGATGATCGGTTGCCAACATCGGACAGTGGACAATGAGGATAGCCGCCCTCACCGCACCGGTCAATGCGCAAAGTTGCGCAAAGTTTCGCCTTCCCCTGACGGCATCACACACGGTAGAGTAGATTGACGGGACGGTTGGATCCGAAGCCATGTTGGAAGACGAGTTCTGCGACATCATCAAGAAGGCGCGCACCGGCCTGGGGCTGGATCCCAACCAGGTCGCCAGGGACGCCGGTCTGAGTACGCCGGCGCTGCGTGAGCTTGAAGCGGGCCAGCGCGCGCCGACCCGGGATGAGGTCCACGCGCTCGCCGCAGCACTGCGCCTCGACAGCGCCAAGCTGGCCGCCATCGCCTGTGACGGGTGGCATCCGCGCCATCCCATCGCGAACACGGTCCAGGACGTCATCACGATACACGGCGACATCGGCGGCTATGCTGTCAAGGGGTATCTCTACCACGACCCGGCCACCCGTCAGGCTGTCCTCATCGACACCGGCTACCATCCCGAGGCTGTACTCCGCGCGATCGAGCAGCACCGGCTGACGCTCACCGCCATTTGCCTGACGCACGGCCATGCCGATCACGCCAGCGGGATCGATACGATTTTGGCGCGCCACCAAGCGCCCGTGTACATCGGGGAAGGAGACTGGCCCTTGCTGG
>VBOD01000059.1 GCA_005877615.1 Nitrospirota bacterium
AAACGGCGCGTGCTTCATCATCGTCACCGTGTACGGATAGGCCGGGTTGTACTTGCAACGCACCATCAGCCGGCTCACCTTGTAGAACGGGTCGCTCGGCTTCCACCCGCGGTACGGCCGGTCTGCCGGGTTCGCGTCGGCGTAGATGTAGTCGCCGTCGTTGATCCCCCGGTCCTTTGCCGCCTGCGGGTTCACGTGCATCTGGTGCTCGCCCACCCCCGGCGTCCGCTTGTCCATCCGGTACGCGTCGCCGAAGTTGGACTCGTACATCTGGATCCAGTCATTGACCGACCACTGGCTGTGCACCCGGTGCCGGGTCTTCGGGGTGATGCAGTAGAACTGGTACCCCTTCTCCCACAACGGGTTCACGTGCCGCTTGGCCTCGTTCCACGGCAGCTTGGTGTTGCGCACGTGCCGGTCATCGTGGTGCATGGCCGTGATCGGAATGCCGTAGTCGTCCGGCCGCACGAACGGGTTCGTGCTGATGATGACACTTGGCAGATACGGCGTCGCTTCGACGTCCTCGCGGGCCACGACGAAGTTCTCGCCGTACTCGATCGCCTCGGGCAGCATGCAATAGTTCTCGAACCGCCCGGTGCGCGTCCACATGGACTTCGACTCGTTGACGTGCTCCCAGAACGGCTGGCGCGGATAGGTCCGCGTCATCACGAACCAGCCCTTCTCCGACTGAAGCAGTGTCTTCGCGTTGTAGCCGTAGAAGGTGTTCGACGCGTCCAGGATCCGCTGCACGTACACCTCGACCTTGTTCTCGGTTACGAATTTCCAGAGGTCCAGGAAGCGCTTGTCGCCGGTCATCTCCACCCACTTCGTCGCTACGGCTACGTAGCAGTCCAGATCGTTGCGGGTGTCGTACAACGGCCGGATCCCGCCCTTCCACACCTGCACCCACGGGTTCGAGCAGGTCGCCGTCATGTCCGGATAGGTGAACTCCATCCAGGAGTTGATCGCGAAGGCGCCATCCGCGTAGTTCACCCCCGACGTCATCTCCAGGTCCTGGACTACGATCATCTCCACGTTCGAATCCACGTTCTTGACCATGTCGTAGTGGTACTTCGCGTTGTTCAATAGATTCACGTTCATCGACCACTCGACCTTGGTCGGCGATGGCATGTGGGTCTTGCCCGTGAACACCTTGCGCCCGTACTTCGGTGTGTTCACGATCAAGCCGCGGTCCCCGTGGTTCCAGTACGCCGGCTCCTCGCCATAGGCGTAGTACTTGGTACGGATCTCCTTGCCGTTCGCCTTGGGGTCCATCTCCAGGTCGAACGCGTCTTCCGCGCCCCAGGCCCCGATCCCGCCACCGGACCACGGCGTCCCTTGCGGGATGCCGGTCTTGTAGTTGCCCGACCAGTTATGGCTACCGGTCCCGAACTTGCCCTGGTTGCCGGTGAGGATCGTGATCATCGCCGCGCCGCGGCCGTTGGTCGTCCGGTGGAACCAGTGGTTCACCCCTTCACCGGAGTGGATCGCCATCGGCTTGACGGTCCCGCAGTCGCGCGCCCAGCGTACGATCAGGTCCTTCGGCGACTGGCAGATCGCGTGCGTGGTGTCCAGGTCAAAGTCCTGCACGTGGATCTTGTACATCTGGAACACCGGCATCACGTCCACGTCCTTGCCGTCCAGCAGCTTCACCCGGTACGTGCCTTCCAGCGCGGGATCAATCCCGGCCTTCGTCATGTTCACACCGACCAGCTCGCGGTGCATCGGCACTGCCTGTTTCTTGTTGACATCCCAGACCATGAAGTCGCCCAAGCGCTCGCGGTACTCCTGCTTGATCGCCTGGACGTACTTCGAATAGCCGTGGGACAGATCGAACAGCTTATAGTCTTTGATCACGTCCCGCGGATCCAGGTACTGCAGTGTGTCGGTCCGGATCAGGATCGGACTGTCCGTGTACTGCTTGCAGAAGTCCGCATCGTACAGGTTCTCGTCCATGAGGACCTTGATGACCCCCAGGAAGAGGGAGGCATCCGACGCAGGCCGGACCGGAATCCAGTAGTCGGCCTTCGTCGCGGGCGGGCTGTACTCGGGCACGATGACCACGATGCGGCCGCCGCGCTCCATACACTCGATGAACCAGTGCGCCTCGGGCATCTTGTGCTCGACGAAGTTCTTGCCCCAGCTCACGTGCAGCTTCGAGAAGCGCATGTCGGCGTGGTCAATGTCCGAGGTCTGGGTGCCGTTCCAGAAGGGATGGTCCGGGGGCTGGTCGCCGTGCCACGTGTAACTCGACCACGTCCGGCCGCCCACCGCCTTGTCCGGTCCCACCTTGCGCACGTAAGCATCCAGCATGGCCAGGTTGGAGTTGGACATGCGGCCGAACCCGATCTTGCCGATCAGGCCCAGCAGCGCCATGCCCGGCCGGTATTTGAACGTCCGCGTGCCGCCGCCTTTCATCGTCTCGATCATCTCCGGTGGGTACCCCTGCTCGCGCAGGCGCCGTGCGCCTGCCTCGCCCGAGTACCGCTCCGCGATCTTGATCTGCGCCTTTGCCAGGTATGTGCCCATCGTGTCCCAGGACACGCGCAGCATGTCGTCCTCGCCGCGGCTGGTGTACCGATACTTGGCTTTGACTTCCGGACTCAACTCCGGACAGCCGTCGTCCACCCAGGCCTTCCAGCCTTTGCGCAGCATCGGGCCCTTCAGACGGTACGGCCCATACACCCGCCGGTGGAACGTGTACCCCTTCAGACACATCCGCGGGTTCCACGCAAACGTGCCGCGGTTGCCGTACAGGTCCTCATAGGTCTGGTGGTCGTAGTTCTGCTCCACCCGCATCACGACGCCGTTACGCACAAACGCGCGCACCCGGCAGCCGTGGGTATCGTTGGGCGTGCAGATGTAGGTAAAGGATGAGTCGTAGCGGTACTGGTCGTGATAGACACGCTCCCAGGACCGGTCCGGGTACTCGCCGAGGGGGTTGCCCACCTCGACGACCGGCTGCAGCGCGGTCAAGGCCAGGGCCTTGTCCGCAATCGCGAGCGCTGCCATCGTCCCCGCGCTCGCTTTCATGAATTGCCGTCTGGTTAAAAACATCGCTGACCTCCTTGGTGACTCCTACTCAGATGACTGACCCCGGAATGGGCCGCATCGCGCGGGACATTCCGAGCCTTCCCCACACGCGACTTGCTCTCTCACCCCCTTCCCCACCTTAGATTTTTAAACGTCCACCTGGTTTATGCCTCTTTGGAATAAGGCAGATATCCCCAAAGAGAGTGAATTTGATGGGTATCTATGGTTGTGAAGTACCTGAAGGGGTTAGAAAAATGGTTGTTTGCACGGGCGAGTGGCTCAAGAGTAACGAAAAGGTAACGCGGTGATGCAAGAGAAAGTTTATGTCGTTAGCTCGCGCGCCGCCCTGTGAGGAAAAAGACGACGGCTTCGAGCCGACTGGAAACGCCAATCTTGCGGAAGATGTGCTGGAGGTGAGCTTTGATCGTATCGCTGGAGAGACTGAGATGATCCGCCATCTCTTTGTTGGACCTGCCGAGCACTAAGAGATCGACGATTTCCCGCTCCCGAGGGCTCAAGTTCAGGGTCATATGGTCCAGTGGCGTGGTGGTCTGGGCGCTCGCCGCGCTCCCCTGCAGGCGGGCCAGCACCACTGGGTGGAGATTGGCCAGGTACGGCGAGGCGATCTCCACGCCCTCTTGGGTCGCGCGGATGATCTTTACGAACTCCTCGGGAGTGGCATCCTTGACGATGTACCCGGCCGCGCCCGCCTGGATGCCTTGAATAACACGGTCGTCGTCGGAGTAGCTAGAGAGGATCAAGACCTTGATGCCCACCAGCGCCTTGACCAGGATCTTTGTTGCCCCAATCCCGTCCAGCTTGGGCATCTCCACGTCCATCAGGACCACGTCAGGCCGCAGGGCTTTGGCCAGTTCGTAGGCTTCCTGCCCGTCGCTGGCTTCGCCGATCACCTTCAGGTGGGATTCGTGCTCAAGGACGATGCGCAGGCTCTGCCTGAACAGGCGTTGGTCGTCTGCGATGACCAATCGAATGGACATAGCTGCCAATTTCGTCCCTTGAGCATTAAGGTGACCATCACCCAAACTGATGAAAGTTGGCACATCACTAGAAAGATTACTTACCAGAACGGGTTATGTGCGGGGGGTTTAGGTTACGATGCCCGGCGTCCCGTGAGAAGATAGACAACCGCTTCGAGTCGGCTGGAGACTCCGACTTTGCGGAAGATGTGTTGAAGGTGTGCTTTGACGGTATCGCCCGAGAGACAGAGCTGGTCCGCCATCTCCTTGTTAGACTTGCCGAGGACCAGCAAATCGACGATCTCCTGTTCCCGCTGAGTCAAGTTCAGCCCCGAGAAGTTCGAGGCGGGCAACGCCAGGGCCGCCGTCTTACTTCCACGCAGACGGGCCAGGACAACCGGATGCAGGTTGGCCAGATAGGGAGAAGTGATTTCCACGCCCGCGTGAGTCGCGCGGATGATCCTCACGAATTCCTCGGGGGTGGCATCCTTGACGATGTATCCCACGGCCCCGGCTTGGATCCCGTGAAGGACACGCTCATCGTCGGCATAGGCGGAGAGCATGAGGATTTTGATGTCGCCTCGTTCCTTGACCAAAAGACGAGTGGCCGCGATGCCGTCCAGCTTGGGCATCTCGACATCCATGAGCACCATATCAGGCCGCAGAGCCTTGGTCTGCTCGTAGGCCTCCTGCCCGTCCCCAGCCTCGCCGACCACTTTCAGGTCGGATTCGTGCTCAAGAACGATGTGCAGACTTTGTCGGAACAGACGTTGGTCGTCCGCGATCAGCAACCTGATCGACATGAGTACCCTCCGCAGGAATATCGAACACGAACCGCGCGCCTCCTTCTGATCGGTTTTCCGCCCAGATCGTGCCCCGATGCGCCGCGATGACGATGCGGCACAAGTAGAGCCCCAGCCCTGTTCCCATCCGCGTGGGCGCCGAGACAGGGCGATTGGCCTCGAACAGTGTATCCAAGGTGGCCGGATCCAGCCCTTTCCCCTCGTCCTCCACAGCCACGACCGCGCGCCGGGCGGCCTCTTTGTCCCGCACCGACACAATGATTTGCACATTCCCCCCAGACGGGGAGTTCTTGACCGCGTTGTCGAGGAGATTGACCAGCACCCGATAGAGCCGTCGCTGGTCCCCTGTGATCTCAGCTGGAGGGGCCTGGATGGCGACGTTCAGCCGCCGGTCAGCGATCTCGGGTTTCACCAGATCCACGACCTCACGAACCACTTGGTCCAGCCGAAACCGCGAATAGGACAGGGGGAGCTCACCGTAAGCCTGGCGGTACAAGTCGAGGATGTCCTGCACGATGCCGACAGCCAACCGGGCCCCATTATGCAGGTCCCCCACAAGCTGTCGCGCTTCCCCGCTGAGCTGCGAGTCGGTGAAGTATTTTAGGCCTTGCAGGCCCTGCTCAATGCCTAAGAGGGGCGTCCGCAGATCGTGCGCGATGCTGGTGGCAATCCTGGCCAGCGCAGCGAGGCGCTCTGCCGGGAACAGTCGTCGCTGCATCTCCTCCATGCTCCGGCTCAAGATGCCGACTTCGTCCTGCCGATCGGCATCCGGGAACGCCGCGTATCGCGATTCCCCGATCTCGAGAGCGGCCTGTGCCAGGGAGGACATCGGTCTCGTGACGGAGCGAGCCACGACGATGGCACCCAGCCCGGTCAGCAGGAGCGTCAGCAGGGTACCCCCTACGATCACGTTCAGGAGCAGGTCACGCTTGCGATCGACCGCCTCCTGGCGGGTTTCATGGATCTGCGAGGCTTCCTCCTCGATCTCCACCAGCAGCGACGAGATGGCGTTTGCCAGTTCGCGCCCCCGGCCGCTCTTGACATAAGACACGCCCTCTTCCAGCGACCTCTCGTGGGCGAGAACCCATTCCTTTTCCTGAATGAGCCGCCTGGTGATGGCCTGGGCCTTCGCCGTCCGATCGCGCTGCGCCTGAGACGGGGAGTCCTGAACCAGCCTGGCCAGCTCCAGGCCCGCAAGGTCGATGTCCCCCTTGGATTCAACATACGGCACCAGGAACGACCGGTCTCCCGTAAGAAGATAACCGCGGAATTCGCTTTGTATCGAATCCAGCAGATCCATGTAGTAGATCGCCTGGCTCCTGATCTGGCTAGAACGCTTGGCCAGCTCATCGGCCTTTTCGACCTCCTGGTAGGTCCGGAGCGTGATGATCGTGACCACGACCAGGAACAAGAAGGGCAGGGAGAAGATCAAAACCAGCTTGCTGGTCAGGGACCGATTGAGAAACCAACGACGCATTGAACGCATCATATTTCGATTATGCTACGCGCAGCCTTGGGGATTTGTCCACACCGGGCAGACGGGCCAGGTCCCTTCTGGAAACCCCGTCCGTCATTTCATTTGCAGCACCGTCCGGCGATGGTCTCGGTCCGCCAGGTCTGGTAATCGCGATTCGTCTTGCAGTCGGAGAGGCCCATCAGAACGGCATTCAGATCACCGGTCGCACCGTAATCGGTCGCCTGACCAGTGACCTCCTTAATCGCCAGCGTGCCAGTCCACTCCCAATCGCCGATCATGTTCTTGAGCTGGAGTTTTCCTGCAGTTGCCGCCTCGCACGCCGTTCGCCATTCAGAGGCCGTGCAGAGGCGCTTGCTGCCCGCCGCGCAGGTCTTCTCGGCCTTCCGGATGTCCCCGCTGAAGGTCTGGTCGATCTCGATGCAGAACCCGCCCCGTTCTGCGGCGACGCCCACCATTCCTTCGGGGCAAGACGTCGGAGCGGTCATGGGGATGGCCTGTTTCGCCGCGCTATCGCGCTTGACGAACCCGCCGCCGATCTGGAAGTCCGTGACCCGGAAGTGGGCCTTCACGCTCCCGATGTGCGTGGTCACTTCAAGGAACACGTCGCCGGGCGCCACGTTCGCAGGCACGCGGATCGGCAGGTCTAAGGACTTGGGTTTCCCAACATAGGGGCTCACCTCGATGCCCGGCTCGCTCAACTTCACGCTCGCCCCCACGAGGTTTTTGCCTTTCAGCTTGAGCACAGTGGAGGCGCCTGCCGGAACCGATTCGGGAACGACCTCGCTCACCTGCGGCTTCATCTCCTCGCGGGTGCCACGGGTCACCGAGATGGTCAGATCCGTGGGGCTGTTCTCGAACATCGACACGATCCCGCCATCGTCGATCGTATAGATGACACGTCCCGCTTCGTCGCGGATAGTTTCTCCCGCGGCCGCCGTGTGGAGACCGCTGCCCATAAGTCCGATCGCCACAAGCACTGCTGCACACACACGCCGCCGTCGTCGCATCATGCCACTCACTCCGACATGTCGTTGAGGTTCTTGTTGATCAATCAGTATCCGGACGTGTCGGTCGTGCTGTTGTCGAAGGGGGTCAGGAGCAGATAAATGAACCACAGCCGCCCCTGTTTCGTTATGATATCGTATCCCAGGTTTATCACGGTGCTCTTGCCATGCCATTCGATGTTCTTCTGTCTGCGTTCGGGGAGCGGCACCTTGCCGTAGCGTTCTTCAATCCACTGTCGCAATTTCTCACGATTTTCCCGCCCCTCAAACGTGAGCTGAATGCCCCCCAGTTGGTCCTTGTAGAAACGATATTGGATCTTGCCGAACGTCACGCCGTTTAGGGTGAACACTTCACCTGGATTTTCATAGACAGCCACATCCGGCAGTGGGTGGGCGATGGCTGGATCAGACACCAGCTTTAAGGAAGAATACTCGGAAATGCGGGCTCCCCAGTTGTAGCCATTGAATCCGGTAGGTTCATTCGTGATGACGGCTGCCAGCGCCGGCTCCATCCAAGGTCCTAGGAGCAGCATTGTCAGTACGAGCCTACTCGGACCGATTTTGCCTACCGTAGTCAGTGATTCCATGCCACTGCCCTTGGTTGTCACGTTACGTCTCTGCATCCTACTTGCAGCAACGGCCCGCATAGGCTCGGGCATCTGTTTCAAAGGCGGTGTGCTTCGTCTGGCAGTCAGCCTTGCCCAACAGATAATACTTCGTATTCCCCGCCCCCTCCGTATACGTCGAATAGTCCACTTCGATCTCGAACGTGGAGGTCCACTCCCAGGCGCCCAACATATTCTTCAACGGCAGCTTCCCCGTCACCGTCTGTTCGCACGCCGTCCGCAACTCCGACAACCGACACAGCCGCCGGTCCACCGCCGCACAGGCCATCTCGACCTTGCGAAAAACTCCATTAATCGTCCGATCCACCTCGATGCAAAAGCCACCGCCATCTGACGCCACCCCCGCCATCCCCGCTGGACAGGACACGGGCGCTGTGGTCGGGATCGAGCGCGCCCCTTCATCCGCCCCATAGCCCATGCCCGGGTGAGTGATCACGTCCGGACGAGGTCCGCTGCCTCCGAGTTGCACCTCCGTGGTCTTGAAGCGGGCGGTCGTCCGGCCGATTGGGGTCGTCACTTCGATATTCACCTCCCCAGGCGGCAAGTCCAAGGGGACCTGAAGCGGGACGTCTAGCTCCTTGGGTTTCCCTTTATAGGCTTTCACTTCGATGCTCGGCACGCTCAGCTTCACCGTCGCCCCTACGAGGTTCTTGCCGCGGAGCTTCAGCACGGTGAATGAGCCCACCGGCACCGCTTCGGGGATCACCTCGGTTACCTGGGGCTGCATCTGTTCGCGCGTGCCCCGCGTCACCGAGAGCGTCACATCGGTCCCCGGGGCGTTCTCGAACATCGAAACCATGCCATCGTCATCAATCGTGTAGAGGAGTTCTCCCGCTTCATCGGTGAAGCGTTGAACAGCGGCAAGCGCCGGCAGACTCAGAGCGACAAGCGCAGACACTAACAGCACCCCGCCCAGGAGCCCTTTCCACAGACACCTCACACTCGACTTCCTCCTCACCAGACTTGCCACGAACAAACCCCCTACGCTCATCCAATTATAGCAGTATCAGGTCGGTGTGTGACGACGCCCCGATCGGACATCGTCCTCATGCAAAAGCACGAAGGGCGGGGCTCCCTCGCGAGAACCCCGCCCTTCGCTAGGTGTAAAGGGAGGGGCTACCGGCCTCCCTTCCTACCTTCCTTTACAACCAGGTGACGCGCTCCGCCGGGCGGATGTAGATGGGCTCCTCGACCTGGATCCGCACCACCTCCTTGCCCGACTTGTTGAACGCCAGCACCGTGTCGTTGTACATCTCGAACTTCCGCCCGTGAATCTGGGTCTCAAACACCTTCGGCCCCGGAATCACGTCGTACCGGAAGATGATCTGCTGCGTCGTCCGCCACAA
>VBOD01000060.1 GCA_005877615.1 Nitrospirota bacterium
TCGCCGTGGTCATCAGCAACAAGAAGGACGCACAGGCCCTCGAGCGCGCGCGCCGCCATGGAGTGGCGGACGTGTTCCTGGACCCTGCGCCGTATAAAGACCGGCCAGATAGCCGCGAAGCGTACGACCGTGCGGTCCTGGATGTTCTGCGGAAGCACAACGTCGAGCTGGTGGCGCTGGCAGGCTACATGAAGATCGTCACGCGGGTGCTCATCGACGCGTATCCCAACCGGATCATGAACATCCATCCCGCGCTCCTGCCGTCGTTCCCGGGGCTGAAGGCCCAGCAGCAGGCGCTCGACTGGGGGGTCAAAGTGTCGGGATGCACGGTCCACTTCGTGACTGAAGGGGTGGACATCGGGCCGATCATCCGGCAAGCGGCCGTGCCGGTCCAAGAAAACGACACGGTGGAGACTCTGGAAGCCCGCATCCTGGCGGAGGAACATCGCATCTATCCTGAAGCCATTCAGCTCTTCGCCGAGGGGCGTCTCTCGGTCGAAGGGCGGCGCGTGCGCATCCGCTAGCGGCCGCTAGTGTCGATTGTGTATAATCCGGCGCACATAGGGGAGAAGGGCGGGGGGTTAGCTCAGCTGGGAGAGCACGACGTTCGCAACGTCGGGGTCGGGGGTTCAAATCCCCTACCCTCCACCACCCCGAACTTGTTGGGCCGCGAGCCATACGATGGTGCTTGGCGAGCGGATAAATCCTCAGTGTGGGTCATGATCACCACGGACTCGCTAACCGACTACGTTCGCAAGGCGCTTCCAGATGCGAAGGTGTCCGTCACGGATCGAACGGGCACGATGGACCATTTCAGCATCCGGGTTGTCTCGGATCTGTTCAAGGGAAAGAACCTCCTGGATCGGCACCGGCTCATCTACAACGCCTTGGATGAGCCGATGAAGGATGGACGCATCCACGCGCTCGAAATCAAAGCCGAAACCACGGATGGAGGATAGGGGAGGAGGCAGTATGGCTGATCCACTCGAAGCAGAGATCCAACAGGAGATCAAGAAACATAAAATTCTGATCTACGGCAAGGGCACCAAAGCGTTGCCGATGTGCGGGTTTACCCGCGAGACGATGCAGTTCTTCGACCAGTACGGGTATCCCTACGAGGTCATCGACGTCCTGCCCAATCCGGCCAAGCGGGAGGCCCTGACGAAGATGACCAACTGGCCGACGCTGCCCAAGGTCTTCATCAACGGGCAGTTCTACGGGGACACCGATATTTTGGAGCCGATGGAAAAGAAGGGGGAGCTCGAGCCCCTATTGAAAGAAACTTTCAAGAACAGCTAAACATTTCACTGTACCAAGAGCCCATGACCTGCAGGTTGTGGGCCCTCGTCTTGACTGCCGTCCCAAACATTCGAAAATCGCGAAAGCCCTTGTTTTCTCAATATTTTGATTGCATCAACCTGGCGCTTTGTGATAGCGTCACCCATTTGGTATTCCAGGACTCAAGATGCTCACCGAAGAGTTGATGCAGGGTGCTCAAAAGTACCTGATGGACACGTACGCCCGGTACCCGTTGGCACTTGCCAGGGGTAAGGGGACACGTGTGTACGACGTCGAGGGGCGCGAGTACCTGGACTTTCTGGCTGGCGTTGCCGTGAACGTCCTGGGCCACTGCCATCAAAAGGTCACGCAGGCGCTGCAACAGCAGGCCCTGCGGCTGGTCCATACCTCGAATCTGTTCTACACCGAACCCCAGGTCAAACTGGCGCGGACCCTCGTGGACCATTCGTTCGCCGACAAGGTCTTCTTCTGCAACAGCGGGGCGGAGGCGAACGAAGCGGCGATCAAGCTGGCGCGGCGTTGGGCGCATGCAAAAGACGGCGCGGGCCGCTTCGAAATCGTCTCGATGCTGAACTCGTTTCATGGGCGCACGCTTGCCACGCTGACGGCCACTGGTCAGGAGAAGGTGCAGAAGGGCTTCGAGCCCCTGCCCGAAGGCTTCCGCCACGTGCCGTTCAACGATGGTGACGCGTTGGCTTCGGCGGTGTCGGCCAAGACCGCTGCGGTGCTGGTCGAGCCGGTGCAGGGCGAAGGAGGGGTGCGTGTCGCCACCCCGGCGTTTCTCAAGGCCTGCAGGGACATCACCAGAGAGCGGGGCGCGCTGTTGATCTTCGATGAGGTCCAGACCGGCATCGGCCGCACCGGGCGCTTGTTTGCCTACGAGCACTTCGGGGTCGCCCCTGACATCATGACGCTGGCGAAAGGGCTGGGCTGCGGCATGCCGATTGGAGCCTGCCTGGCGACTGACGAGGTGGCCATGGTCTTCACGCCGGGCAGCCATGGTTCGACTTTGGGTGGCAACCCGCTGGCCTGTGCCGCCGCCTTGGCGGTGCTGGAGGTCGTCCTCGAGGACAAGGACATCCTGGGGCACTGCACTCAAATGGGCGAGTATTTCATGAAAGGCTTGAAGGATCTCCAGGGGCGATGCCCGGCGATCACCGATATCCAGGGGCTGGGCCTGATGATCGGCGTCGAAGTGACGATGGACGCCCGTGAGCTCGTTCACGATCTCCGCAAGCGCGGCATCCTCATCAATGCCACGAGCGAGCGCAAGCTGCGGTTTGTCCCGCCGTTGATCGTGACGCATGCCGAGATCGACCGGGTCGTCACCACGCTCGGCGACGTGATCGAGGCCCGCCGATGACCGCCGCGTCGACCCACTTGCTGGCGGTCCACGACCTGACCCGCGACGAGATCCTCTCGATCTTCCGGGAGGCCGCGGCCTTGAAGGCCATGCGCCGGCGGGCCCTGCCCACGCAGCGGCTGAGCGGCAAGACTCTCGGGCTCTTCTTCGAGAAGCCGTCCACGCGCACCCGCGTCTCGTTCGAGACCGGGATGAACCAGCTCGGCGGGCAGTCTATCTTCCTCTCGGTCGCCGACATCCAGATGCGGCGCGGGGAGACCGTGGCCGACACCGCCCGGGTCCTGTCCCGCTACCTGGACGGGCTGGTGATCCGAGCCTACGAGCATCCCGCCGTCGAAGAGTGGGCGTGCAACGCCACCATCCCCGTGATCAACGGGCTGACGGACTTGCACCATCCCTGCCAGGTGCTGTCGGACCTGTTCACGATCCGCGAGAAGAAGCGGCGCTGGAAAGGGATCAAGATCGCCTACGTCGGCGACGGCAACAATGTAGCCAACTCCCTGATCGAAGGCGCGGCCATCATGGGCATGACGATCAGCGTCGCCTGTCCCTCCGGCTATGAGCCGGATGCGTCCATCGTGGAGTGGGCCCGCGCAAAAGCGGAACGGACGAAGGCGTCCATCGAGATCCTCCGGGACCCGTACGTCGCGGTGAAGGGTGCCGACGTCCTCTACACCGACGTGTGGACCAGCATGGGCCAAGAGAAGGAACAGGCGCGCCGGGTGCAGGTCCTTACCTCCTACCAGCTCAATGGGAAGTTGGTGGCTGCCGCGCATCCCGACGCGATCGTGATGCACTGCCTGCCCGCCCATCGGGGGCAGGAGATCACGGCCGACGTGCTGGATGGCCCGCAGTCGGTCGTGCTGGACCAGGCCGAGAACCGGCTTCATGTGCAGAAGGCCATCCTCATCCGCCTGCTGCGGGATCGGTGACCGTAATGCGCAGCCGACATATGATCAAGAAAGTCGTGCTGGCCTACTCGGGCGGCCTCGACACGTCGGTCATCCTCAAATGGCTGAAGGAGACCTACGGCTGCGAGGTCGTGGCCTTCTGCGCAGACCTGGGCCAGGAAGAGGATCTGAAGGCGGTCAAGGCGAAGGCCCTACAGGTGGGCGCGAGCAAGGTGTACATCGAGGATCTCCGGGAAACCTTCGTCCAGGACTACATCTTCCCCATGCTGCGCGCGAACGCCGTGTACGAGGGGAGCTACCTGCTCGGCACCTCCATCGCCCGTCCTCTGATTGCGAAGCGGCAGATCGAGATCGCCGAACGGGAAGGCACTGACGCGGTGGCCCACGGCGCGACCGGCAAGGGCAACGATCAGGTGCGCTTCGAAGTGACCTATATGGCCTTGAACCCGTCGGTCAAGATCATCGCGCCGTGGCGGGAGTGGGAGTTTCGGTCCCGCCGGGAGCTGATCGAGTACGCACAGCGGCACGGCATCCCCGTGACCGCGACGAAGGCCAAGCCGTTCAGCACCGACCGGAACCTGTTCCACGTCAGCTACGAGGGAGGCATTCTGGAGGATCCGTGGGAAGAGGCGCCGGAAGAAATCTTCCAGATGACCGTCTCGCCGGAGAAGGCGCCGGCCAAGCCGGCGTACGTCGAGATCGACTACGAAGAGGGCAACCCTGTCGCGGTGAACGGCAAGCGCCTCTCGCCGGCTGCGCTGCTTACGCACCTCAATGGCCTCGGCGGTGCGCATGGGGTCGGCCGCGTGGACCTCGTGGAGAACCGCTACGTCGGCATGAAGTCGCGCGGCGTGTATGAAACGCCCGGCGGGACGATCCTGCACGTCGCGCATCGCGCCGTCGAGTCGCTCACGCTCGATCGCGAGGTGCTGCACCTGCAGGACGCCTTGGTTCCCCGCTATGCGGAAATGGTGTACTACGGGTACTGGCACACGCCGGAGCGGGATATGCTCCAGGCCGCCGTGGACGAAGCGCAGAAGGACGTCACGGGCACCGCCCGCGTCAAACTCTATAAGGGTTCGTGTTGTACTGCCGGGCGGCGGTCGGCGCGGTCCCTCTACCGCCTGGACATGGCGACCTTCGAGGAGGACGACGTCTACCGGCAGAAAGACGCGGAAGGCTTCATCCGGCTGAACGCGCTGCGGCTGGCCATCCGGGCCTCGCGCAGGAAGACCATCAAACGGGAGGGGGCCCCGCCTAAGGGCGCCCCTCCCAGACCCACGAGGTCGCGTCGCGGATGAGTGTGAAAAGAAAACCCGCGCAGAGTAAGCTCTGGGCTGGCCGGTTCCGTGGCAAGACGGATCCGCAGGTCGAGACGTTCACGTCGTCGCTCGCAATCGACCGCCGGCTCTACCGGCACGACATCGCCGGGAGCATCGCGCACTGCCGGACGCTCGAGCGGGCCGGCGTGCTCACCCGCCGCGAGGCGGACAAACTGGTCGCTGGGCTCAAGCAGGTGGAGAAGGAGATCGCCGGCGGGCGGTTCCGGTTCATGCCGGCGCACGAGGACGTTCACATGGCGATCGAGGCGCGGCTGACCGAACTCGTTGGCGAAGTGGGCGGCAAGCTCCACACCGGACGGAGCCGCAACGACCAGGTGGCGCTGGATCTGCGGCTCTATCTGCGCGATGCGGTGAAAGACCTCCTCGCCGGCCTGCGGCGGTTCCAGGAGAGCCTCGTGGCCCTGGCGCGGCGGGAGCTCAGCGTGGTCATGCCGGGCTATACCCATATGCAGCGGGCGCAGCCGGTCCTGTTCGCCCACCACCTCCTGGCGTACGTGGAGATGGCGGAGCGGGACAAGGGCCGCTTGCGCGAC
>VBOD01000104.1 GCA_005877615.1 Nitrospirota bacterium
CTTTCCGCTTCCAGACCATCGCCGAATTCCTGACGACACCCGCAAGCCTGGGCATCGACCGGAAAAACCACCTGATCCTGGTTCCATACCGCTCCGGGAACGTGGCAGAAATGAACGGCCTGGGTCGCGAACGCACCCGCTGAGGAGCAGCCGATGGCCGCCACGTGCGTCTATTGCCACGGAAGAAAGGGAAAGCGGAGTTGCCCCGCCTTGAACGGCCTGATCTGTTCGACCTGCTGCGGGGAGAACCGCCTCACGAAGATCGCCTGTCCGGCGGATTGTCCCTATCTCGAAGCCGGCACGGACTACCAGCGGCAGCGCGTCGGCGAGCTCTTCCGCCAGGACCGGCGGCGGGTGTACCGGGAGATCTTCGAGATCGGCGGGGAGAGGGCCGCCGGGCTGTTCAACCTCATCGAGATCGTGTGCTTCAGCTACTTTCACAACAAACCGTCCGGGTTGGACGGCGAAGTGGTCGCGGCCTTGGAGTTCATCCGGCGGCTCTTGAGCCCCATCCACTTCCCGGCACCCACCGTGCCGGCGTTCTCCCAGTACCTGCACAAGGAGTTCAAGGCGTTCCTGGAGAAGGAGAAAGTCGATCTGGAGCAGGCCCAGCAGGCGGTGGACCTGGCGCTCACGCTCGTCAATGAGTTCTCCGGCACGGGGCTCCGTTCCAACCGATTCCTCACGGGGCTCATCGGCTGCCTGACAATGGACCATCCTGACGTGGCCGCGCATCTGAAGAAGCAGGACACGGACCAGCCGCGCATCGTGCTGGCGGGTGAAGGAGACATCGCGACGGCGGCCAAAGAGCAGGCCCTTCGCGAGAAGAGCCGCATCGTGATCCCCGGCGCGCACGCGCACGATCACGAGCACCACGGACACAAACACTAGTAGGAGCGGACCTGTGTGTCCGCCCATATTCTTCGGGCCCGTGTGTCCGCCCGGATTTCCGCACCCCACGTAGGGGCGGACCTGCGTGTCCGCCCATTCCCCCACGACCACCCGGATAATTCATGGGCACACACACAGGTGTGCCCCTACAACACGACCGGATTCCCCATTCCCACGTAGGGGTAGACCTAGGTGTCTGCCCTATAAGGCAGGGCGCCCATTTACACGTGGGCACACACACAGGTGTGCCCCTACAACACGACCGGATTCCCCATTCCCACGTAGGGGCAGACCTAGGTGTCTGCCCTATAAGGCAGGGCGCCCATTTACACATGGGCGCACACATAGGTGCGCTCCTACACATGATTTCATCACCAGTGCATTAAACGTCCGTCCACATACCGGTGTCCAACGGATATGATGGGTCGGCCTATCCGATTGCAAGGCTACGACTATTCACGGGGCGGGGCATATTTTGTCACTATCTGCGTCCAGAACCGGAAATGTCTACTCGGCGATATCGTTGACGATGAAATGCGGTTGAACGATGCCGGGCGAATGGTCGAACGGTGGTGGGCCGAATTAGGAAATAAATTTCCATCGGTCGAAACAGACGAATACGTTGTGATGCCAAATCATTTCCACGGAATTATCGTCCTCGTAGGGGCGGACCTGTGTGTCCGCCCGTATAGCAAGGGCACACACGCAGGTGTGCCCCTACCGGAAATCGTACAATGGTTCAAGACCATGACGACCAACAAATACATTCGTGGGGTCAAACAACATGGATGGATACCGTTTCCCGTACAATTATGGCAACGCAATTACTACGAACGGATTATCCGCAACGAAGAAGAATTATGCCGCATCCGGCAATACATTGCAGATAACCCGGCACAATGGGTGCACGACCGCGAGAACCCCCGAATTGCAATGTAGGGACGGACCTATGCGTCCGCCCTGACCGAATGGGCACACGCATAGGTGTGCCCCTACATCGGAACACAACACGACCACCACAAATTGGGCGCACACGCAGGTGCGCCCCTACTGCAGCGTCACCATGCGCATCACGTCGTGTTCCTGGATCTTGGGCAACACGTCCAGGCCGTCCACGACCTGCCCGAAGACCGTGTACTTGCCGTCGAGGAACGGCTGCGGCTCCAGGCAGATATAGAACTGGCTGTCGGCGCTGTCCGGATCGCGCAAGCGAGCCATGCCCACCGTCCCAGCGCCGTGTTTCTTCTCGCTGAACTCCGCCGGGATCGGCAGGCCGGATCCACCCGTCCCGTTGCCCGCGGGATCCCCACCCTGGATGAGAAACTTCGGGACGACGCGGTGGAAGGTTAGGCCGTTGTAGAACCCCTTTTTGACGAGCTCCACGAATCGGGCCACGGTCCTGGGCGCCACGTCTGGATAGAGCTCGAGGGTGAGCTTCCCTCGATCCGTTTCAATGATCACGTGCGGCGCCGGCCCTTTCCATGGAGCGATCGCCGATGCCGCACCGGGCTTGTCGGGGGAAACACCGGCTACCTCGGGCTGGGACGGACCAAGCAGGCCGGCCACGCACAGCAGGGAGGTCACCCAAACCTGCCGTCGTCGAGTCATGGCCTCCGCGTCCGCCGCGCTATTGGACGGGTTTGTCGACAATCGTGACCGTCATCTCGATCCGCTCGTTCGGCAGGTCGTTCTGGCCTCGTGGCGAATTGACGATCTTATCCGCCACATCCATGCCCCGGATCACCTCGCCGAACACCGTGTACTGACGGTCCAGAAAGGGCGAGTCCTTCACCACGATGAAGAACTGCGAACCGGCGCTGTCCGGGTTGTTGGATCGTGCCATGGACACGATCCCGCGGGTATGGGGCTTGGCGTTGAACTCCGCCTTGAGCTTGTGGCTAGGGCCGCCCATCCCGTACTCGCTCTTTTTGTTGGGGTCTTTCGTGTTGGGGTCCCCGCCCTGAATCATGAACCCCGGGATGACGCGGTGAAAGAGCGTCTTGTCGTAGAAGCCCGACTTCGCCAGCGTGATGAAGTTTTCGACATGCTTGGGGGCCAAGTCTGGAAAGAGCTTGATCTCCATCTCGCCGAATTTGGTCTTGATGATCGCGTGCGGCTCCATTTTCCCTCCTTCTGCCGGCTTCTTGTCTTCAGCTCCGAAGACAGGCGTCGCCATTCCCGCTACCAGTAACGACAATATCAGGACTCCACGCTGGTACCACATGGCTTTTTCCTCCTAACCAGTCTTCACTTCCCGCAGTTTCTCAAGCGCGTGCTTGGCGGCCACCTGTTCGGCCTCTTTCTTGCTTTTGCCGACACCAACCCCATAGCGCTCGCCCCGGATCAGGATCTCCACCTCGAACAGTTTCTCATGGTCCGGCCCTGTCTCCCGGATCGTCCGGTAACGCGGGAGCATCTCGAACTCCCGCTGGCAGACTTCCTGGAGATCGGTCTTGAAGTCCCCCCTGGCAAGGAGCGACCGATCGCACGAGGCCAGCTCCTCGCTGAACGCGGCCTTGACGCTCGCCGCCGCTGCGTCAAACCCTCCATCCAGATACACCCCGGCGAAGACCGCCTCCAGCGCGTCCGCCAGGATGGACGGCTTGTTGTGCCCGTGCGTTTTCGTCTCGCCGCGTCCCAGACGGAGCAGCTCTCCGAGCCCGATCCGTCCAGCCACCCGCGCCAGGGTCTTCTCGCTCACAAGCCGCGCCCGGAGCTTCGAGAGCTCGCCCTCGGCGGCGTCCGGAAACGCGGACAATATGTATTCGCTCACGACGAGGTCCAGAACCGCATCGCCGAGAAACTCCAGACGCTCGTTATCGAGCTCGCCGGTCTCCTTCGCTTCGTTGAGGTAGGACTTGTGGGTCAGGGCTTCGATGAGCAGGCTGGACCGCCGGAACCTGTATCCGAGCCGGCGTTGAATCTCATCCAGCCCGTCTGTCTGCATGAACGGTTAAGCCGTGCAACGGGAGAAGATCAGGCAGGCGTTGACCCCACCGAAGCCGAACGAGTTGGAGAGCACCGTGTGGACCTCGGCCCGGCGAGCGACATTGGGGACATAGTCCAGATCGCACTCGGGATCGGGCACCTCCTGGTTGATGGTCGGTGGCAGTATCCCGCGGTGGATAGCCAGCACGCTGAAGACCGCCTCCACGCCGCCGGCCGCTCCCAGGAGGTGCCCCGTCATGGACTTCGTGGAGCTCACCGCCAGGCGGCGGGCGTGATCGCCAAAGACCTGCTTGACAGCGCTGGTTTCGATGCGGTCGGCCATCGTCGAGGTGGCGTGCGCGTTCACGTAGCCGATCGCGCCCGGCGCCAGTGCGGCATCTTCCAACGCCCGCCGCATGCATCGGACCGCTCCGTGGCCGTCTTCCGGCGGCGCGGTGATGTGGTAGGCATCAGCGGTCATGCCGTAGCCCACAATCTCAGCATAGATCCGCGCGCCGCGGCGGCGCGCCAATTCCAACTCCTCCAGCACCAGCACGCCGGCACCTTCTCCGAGCACGAACCCGTCGCGCTCCTTGTCGAAGGGGCGGCTTGCCCGCTCCGGCTGGTCGTTGCGCGTCGAGAGCGCCCTGGCCGATGCGAACCCCGCCACGCACAACGGAGTGATCGCGGCCTCCGCGCCGCCGGCGATCATGACATCCGCGTCTCCCCGCTCGATGAGCCGAAAGGCGTCGCCGATGCAGTGGTTGCCGGTCGCGCAGGCCGTTACCGCACAGGAGTTCGGTCCGCGGGCGCCGAGCCGCATCGACACCTGCCCCGAGGCAAGGTTGATGATGACCATCGGAATGAAGAACGGGGAGACGCGGTCAGGGCCTTTCTCCAGCAGCACCTTGTGAAAGGCTTCGATGGCGGGCAGCCCGCCAATGCCGGACCCGATGTAGACCCCGACCCGGTCGGCGTTCTCCGGAGTGACTTTGAACCCGGCATCATCCACCGCCATCTGGCTCGCGGCGACGGCGTAATGGATGAAGGTGTCCATTTTCTTGATCTCTTTCTTCTCGATGTAGTCGGCAGGGTCGAAATCCGCGACCTCGCCCGCGATCTGGCAGGCGTGCCCCGACGGATCGAACTTGGTGATCCGCCGGATCCCCGACTTGCCAGCGCACAGGGCATTCCAGGTCTTCTCCACGCCCGTGCCGAGCGGCGTGATCAGACCCAAGCCCGTGACGACGACCCGTCTTTTGCGGATTTCCTTGCCCATCAGGCGCGTACCGACCGTCCAGGGTATTAAATATTCTCTTTGATGAAGTCCACGGCGTCCTGTACGGTCAGGATCTTCTCGGCCTTCTCATCCGGAATCTCGATTTCAAAAGCTTCTTCAAAGGCCATCACCAGTTCGACCGTATCCAAGGAGTCCGCGCCGAGATCCTCCACGAACTTGGCGTCTGGGACCACATCGTCCTCCTCGACCCCCAACTGC
>VBOD01000105.1 GCA_005877615.1 Nitrospirota bacterium
GGTCGGCGAGGAATTCCAAGCAGGCGACGTTGGCCGCGCCCTCCACCGGCGGCGCCGTCAACCGAACGTTCAGGGTGTCTCCGGTCCAGCCGACGACCGCGTTGCGCGAAGCTCGTGGCTGGACGCGGAGGGAAAGGGTGACGTGAGGCCCGACAACCCGCTTACCGGTTGCGGGTGACATCATTCACGGAGGTGTCGCCCGTCAGGGAGTGCAGATCGATCTCCTCCATCTCCACCATCTTGATGAAGGTATGCAGCAGGGCCCGTAGCTTCTCCAACGCCATGATCCGCTCCTTGCGGAGCCCCAGGATGTCGCGCTGCAGCCCCTCACAATCGGCATGGGCCCGCTTCAGGAGTTCCTCGGCCTTGATCTGGGCCTCTTTCAGGGTCAGATCGGCTTCCTTGCGGGCCGTCTCCTTGATGCCGTCCACCATGGACTGCGTGGTCACGAGCAGGTCGTTGAGGGTGGCCTCTTTCTTCCGCAAGTCGTTCACCTGGCTCTCCAGGTGCTCGGCTCGCTCTTTGAGCTGGGTGTTCTCTTTCACCAGTTGCTCGACAGCCTGGGAGACGGAGCGGAGAAACGCCTGGACCTCCTGTCGGTCGTAGCCCCGGACCCGTACCTTAAACTCCCATTGTTGTATGTCCAGCGGCGTGAGCTTCATGTGGTCACCTCCCATCCGAGCTTGCTGAGCCCGGCCATTCGTTCGAACTAGCCGGGATATTCAATACTTCCAGTCGCAAGCTTGTCCGCCCTACCATACTATCGCAAACGCATCCCGATGTCGCTCAAGGTCCCGACCAGGAAAAAATCCACGAAATAGATCGCCATGATCAGCAGCAACGGCGAGATATCGATGCCGATGCCTCGGTACCCCATCATCCGGAACATCCAACGCCGGATCGGCTCGAGCAAAGGATCGGTCAGACGGTTCAGCATCTGCACGATCGGGTTCCACGGATCCGGGTTCACCCAGCTGATCACAGCCCTGACGATCACCACCCAGATATAGGCCTGCAAGAGCAGGTGCAGGACCGAGGCGAGGGCTGTCAGGAAGTTGCCCGCGACGAACACCGATGTTACACCCCTTGCGCCACGAGGGCTAGCCCCGGCCCAATTCTTCCGACCGTTTCGTCGCCGCTTCGATGGCGGCAATCACGGCCGACCGGACACCGCCCGCCTCGAGCGCGTGCAGTCCGGCGATGGTGGTGCCGCCGGGGGATGCCACCTTGTCCTTCAACCGGGCCGGGTGCTCGCCGGTCTCAAGCACCTGCTTGGCCGCGCCCAGCACGGTCTGCGCCGCCAGCGTCAAGGCCGTGTCGCGCGGCAGTCCCATCTTCACGCCGCCGTCCGCCAGGGCCTCGATGATCTGGAACACGTACGCCGGGCCGCTGCCGCTCAGGCCGGTGACTGCGTCCATCAACCGCTCCTCGACAACCACGACCGTTCCCACGGCCTCGAACAGCCGGACGACCAGGGCCCGCTCTTCGACGGACACGGCGGGCGAGATCGCAATGGCCGACGCCCCCGCACGCACGAGGCAGGGCGTGTTGGGCATCACCCGCACCAGCTTGCGCGCGCCGCCCAGGCGGGCTGTGATCCGCGACAGGGGAATCCCCGCCGCAATGGACACGATGAGCGCCCGTTCGGACAGACGGTCCTTGAGACCGTCGAGAACCGCATCCATCGCCTGGGGCTTGACCGCCAGGATGACCACGTCCGCCCAGGCCGCCGCTTCACCGTTGTCGTTGCCGGACCGGACCTCATAGCGCTGTCGTACGGCGGCAAGCCGGTCGGCGACCACGTCCGTGACCCAAAGCTCCTTCGGCGTCGCCACCCCTTCCGCCAGGAAACCTGCCAGCAGGGCTTCGCCCATGTTCCCGCCGCCGATGATCGCGATCTTGACCATTCTCCTCCCGCGCACAACCTCTACCCGACAGGACGCGGCCCGAAGAGCGCCGTCCCGATGCGCACCAACGTGGCGCCTTCCTCCACCGCCACTTCGAAGTCTCCCGACATGCCCATGGATAGCTCCCGCATCGTGACGCCCGGAATCTTGAGCGCCTGCGCCTCCGCCGCCAACATCCGCAACCGCCGGAAGTGCGGCCGCGCCTTTTCCGGCGCCCCCGCAGCCGGCGGGATGGCCATCAGCCCCAGCACACGGATGCCTTTTAAGGCTCCCATTCGCTCGGTCACGCGCGCCAACTCATCGGGAGTGAATCCATGCTTGGTCTTTTCTCCCGCCACGTTCACTTCAAGCAGGATCGCCTGCGTGAGCCCGCGCTCCCTGGCCGCTCGATCGAGGCGCTCGGCCACCTCCAGTCGATCCACGGCATGCAGCAGCGCGAAGCGTCCGACCGCCGCCTTGATCTTGTTCATTTGGAGCGGACCGATCAGATGCCACTCCAGACCCGGGTATCCGTTCAAAGCCTCCATCTTGACGTCCGCCTCCTGAACGCGGTTCTCGCCGAACACCCGGCACCCGCAAGTCGCCGCCTCGCGCAGTCGCTCGACGGGGACCGATTTCGACACGGCCACCAGGGTGACGCACCCGGGATCGCGCCCGGCCCGCCGCGCCGCGCGCTCGATGCGAGCCCGCACGTCATCCAGCCGGCTCTTGAAGTCGTCGCCCATGCCTGGACTCCTAACGCCTTATTCTACGCAACGGGGGCGGGTTTGTCAGGACAGCATGACGGTGAACCCGATCCCGCTGATCATGCGGCCGGTCCCGGCACCTTCGCGGCGATACGAGTAGAAGAGGTCGGGATGGCAGGCCGTGCAGAGGTTCACGCTTTCGATCCGGGCCGGACCGATGCCGACCTCCTCCAGTTGACGGCGGTTGAGCCCGCGCAGGTCAAGGTGGGCCTTCGTCCCCTTCACATCCTCCACGACCTCGGCCCAGTACGGACAGCCTCTCTTCAGCGGCGCCAGGACAGCCCCGTTGACCTCGTAGCAACAGACGCCGATGGACGGGCCGATGGCCGCTCGGATCGATCGGAGGGAGCAGCCAAACCGGTTCTGCATGACCGCTACGGTCTTGGGAACGACGCCGCCCAGCGTGCCTCGCCACCCGGCATGCACCGCGGCGGCCACACCGCGGACCGGGTCCAGCAATAGGATCGGCACGCAGTCGGCCGTCTCGACGGCGACCAGCACCCCAGGCTGATTGGTCACGATCGCGTCATACCCGTGCGCGCCCGTTGAGGCCTCCCCCTCTCCCGCTACGATGGATCGCATACTCGGGCTTCGGCGGTCGAGAACCAGGGCCGCCGTGCCATGGACCTGATGCACGGTTACCACGCGCAACGACGGTCCGTTTCTGCCCGGCCCCTGCGGATCGGGCGCGATCTTCGTGCCGAAGAAGTGAGAGACCCCCACCAATCCTTTGGCAAAGAGGGGAACGGTGATGATGGCTTCCAGCGCGCTGGCCATGGCTAGTCGGCTTGCCTCCTTAAGAACGTTGGCACATCCCATTCCTCCTCGACCACCAGCATCGTCCGGTCCAGGGCCCGGTCGGCGCTGTCACGCGCGGCGGGGTTGCGCCGCATGAACGCCGGACGGTCCGCCGTCTTGGGATGCAGCTCATGCACCGGGGTTTCCCTGGTGGAGATCGTCGGAAGCGCCGTCTGACTCGGCGCATGCTGCGCAGCCTGCTCCCCGCGCTCGAACCCCGTCGCAATGACGGTGATCACCACTTCCTCTTTCAACCGCTCGTCGACCACCGCGCCGAAGATGATGTTGGCGTCCTTGTCCACCGCCTGCTCGATGATCGAGGAGGCCTGGGTCACCTCGTGCAGGGACAGGCTCGCGCCTCCCGTGATGTTCAGCAGCACCCCGCGCGCGCCGTCGATCGAGCCGTCCTCCAGCAGCGGGCTGGAGATCGCCCGCTGGGTGGCTTCGACGGCCCGGTTGGCGCCGTGTGCCACGCCCATCCCCATGACCGCGCGCCCCATGTGCCCCATGACCGTGCGCACGTCCGCGAAGTCCACGTTGACGAGTCCCGGGATCGTGATAACGTCGGCGATGCCCTTGATCGCCTGCCGGAGCACGTCGTCCGCCACCTTGAAAGCCTCCCGCAATGGCGTGGTCTTGTCCACAACCCCCAGCAGCCGCTGGTTCGGGATCACCAACATGGTGTCCACGTGCTTGCGCAGCTCCCGCAGCCCTTCCTCGGCCCGCGTCATGCGCTTGCCCCCTTCGAACAGGAACGGCTTGGTGACGACCGCCACCGTCAGCGCGTTGAGTTCGCGGGCAACGTTGGCGATGATCGGCGCGGCCCCCGTGCCGGTCCCCCCGCCCATCCCCGCCGTGACGAAGACCATGTCGGCGCCGACGAGCGCCTCGCGGATCTGCTCCGCGTCTTGCAATGCCGCTTGGCGCCCGATTTCCGGGTTTGCGCCGGCTCCGAGTCCGTTCTGCCCGATGCGGACCTTGGTCGGGGCCTTGGAGATCCCCAACGCCTGCATATCCGTATTGACCGCGATGAACTCGACCCCGACCACGCCAGCCGCGATCATGGAGTTGACAGCGTTACAACCGCCCCCGCCGATGCCGATGACCTTGATCTTGGCACCCGCGATCGTCTCTTCTTCAAGCTGGAACATGCGATTCCTCCCTTCGTCGCGGGAGGGAGCCCTGCGCCCCTTCCCGTACCTCAAAAGAACTCCCGGAACCACCCTGTGACGTTCTCCACGGTCCGCCACAGTCCGCGCCGGCTGCGGCGCCCGTTCAAAGCCAGATCGTCATGATGGTGCAGGGCATGGAGAATAAGGCCGACGCCGGTCGCGTATACGGGATTGTCCACCTGCTCGCGAATGCCACCCACTCCCCAGGGGTACCCTCGCCGCGCGGGGAGGTCCAGCACGCGCTCCGCAACGTCCGGCATTCCCTCCATCAACGACGTCCCGCCGGTGAGCACCACCCCGCCCGCGACGATGCCCTCGTAGCCCGCCCGTTTGATCTCCCGCGCGACGAGATCGAAGACCTCCTCCGCACGCGGCTCGATCACGTCCGCCAGCAACCGGCACGAGAGCGAGCGCGGCGGCCGCCCGCCCATGCTGGGCACATCGATCATCTCGTCGTCCTTCACAAGGGAGGCCATGGCGCACCCGAACTGGATCTTGATCCGCTCGGCGTCGGGCATCGGCGTCTTGAGGCCGATGGCGATGTCGTTGGTGAAGTGCGACCCGCCGACCGGGATCACGGCGGTGTGCATCACGCTGCCTTCGGCGAAGATCGCGAGGTCCGTGGTCCCGCCGCCCAAATCCACCATCGCCACCCCCAGCTCCCGCTCGTCGTCTGTGAGCACGGCCTCGCTGGAGGCGAGAGGTTGCAGGATGATGCCGATCACGTCGAGCCCCGCGCGCTCCACGCTCTTGACGAGGTTCTGGATCGCCGTCATGGCCCCCGTGATGATGTGCACGTTGACTTTCAGATGCGCGCCCGACATGCCCAGGGGGTCTCGGATCCCGTCCTGTTCGTCCAGGATGAATCCGCGGGGCAGGACGTGCAGCACCCGATGGTCCGGGGTGATGATGGCGGCGGCCCGCGCCGCCTTGACCGAGCGCGTGACGTCACTGCGGATCACCTCGCCGCTTTTGACTGCCACCGCGGCCTCGGAGTTCAGCCCTTTGATATGGCTGCCGGCGATGCCGACGTAGACCGAGTTGATCTGCGTCCCTGATTTCATCTCGGCCTCGTCCACGGCCCGGCGGATGGATTCAACGGTGCTCTCGATGTTGACGACCATGCCCTTGCGGAGTCCCCGGGAAGGACTCGTCCCGACCCCGACGACATGGGCCTTGCCGTCCTCGCGGGCTTCCGCCACGATCGCCCGCGTCTTGGTGGTGCCTATGTCCAGACCCACGATGATCTGGTCTTTCCTCGCCACGCCCCGCCTCACCTCCCTTCCCGCACGATGACCTTGTCCCGGAACCGGAGATCCACCTCCACTTTCTTACGCGCCGGCGCCGCCCGCTCCCGATCGCCCCAGCGATCGAGGACCCGCTCCGACACCTGCCGATACCGGTCTACCTTATCCCCGAATTGCCCGTCGCCGAACCGAAGGCGGAACCCGGCGTCATACGCCACGAAGTCTCCCGGCGTCCCGAGGTCCACCACGGGCGGCCGGCCCACGGCCTGCCCGAGCAGGCCGGCTAGTGCGATCCCGGTCTGCAGGCGTTCGGCCGTCCATGGCTCCCGGAGGACCGCCTCCGCGTAATCCACGCCTTTCAACACCGGCAACGTGTCGTCGCGCCGCGGGGGGCGCTCCATCAAGAGGACTCCCTCGTAATCAACGAGGAAATCCCGTCTGTCGGTCCGTAGGATGGCCACCGGCTCCCGTTCCTGCACGTCCACCGCCAGGGTATGAGGGAACACCCGCCGGACGGCCGCGCGCCTGATCCACGGATGCGTTTCCAACGCCCGTCGCAGCGCCACCGGATCGGTCCGGAGCAGCCCCCGCTCCGTCGGGAGATCGAGCACCGCCAACACCTGGTCCCGGGAGATCCGGCGCGTCTCCGTGAGGTCCACGGTCCGAATCACGAAGAACCGGTCGGCCCAGGCTACCAGATCGGGTCCCGCGCGCAGCCAGCCGTACCAGCCCGCGCCGGCACCCGCTGCGAACACCGTCAGCGCCACCAGCACCCTGGCAAGCGCGATCTTCCACCTGCGCCGGGGCCGTGCGTCGAGGTTGCACCTCCGATTCGGACGGATCCGCTTGATCATGCGCGACCCCTGGAGGGCGCCCACTCGGCCTCCCGTTGAAGGGCCGATGTGAGGATCGCCTCCACCATATCCTCGTACGACAGACGCGCAGCCTTCGCCGCCATCGGCAACAAGCTCGTTTCTGTCATCCCCGGCACCGTGTTCAGCTCTAGGATGAACGGCCGTCCACTCTTGTCCAGCCGGAAGTCCACCCGGGTGGCGCCCCGGCACCCCAAGCGGCGATGCATGTCCAGCGCGAGCTCCTGAAGTTGCTTGGTCAGCCGGTTCGAGAGCTTGGCGGGAACCTGGTAATGGCTGGCGCCCGGGGTGTACTTGGCGGCGAAATCGTAAAAGCCGTTCTTCGGAATGATCTCCACGATCGGCAATGGACGGTCGTTCAAGATCGCGACCGTGAGTTCCCGGCCGTCGATGTACTCCTCGATCAGCGCCGCCGGGCCGTAGGCGAACGCCGCGTCGAGCGCGGCCCGGAGGGCTCGCGTTTTGCGGATGACAGTGATCCCCAACGTCGAGCCCTGATTGACAGGCTTGATCACCAGGGGGAACTTGTAGCCGGACGGGAGGGGTCTTCTCCGCTCGCGGAGGGTCCGTACAAACCCACGCGGCACCGGCAGCCCCCCATGTTCCAGCAGGCGCTTCGTCATCGCCTTGTCCATCGCCACCGCACAGGCCTGGACCCCAGACCCGGTATAGGGCATCCGCAGCACTTCGAGCATCCCCTGGATCGTGCCGTCCTCACCTCCAGGCCCATGCAGCGCTATGAAAGCGATCTGCGCCCGGACTTCCCGGAGGCGCGCGACCACAGACGCGTCCACTTCCAGCGGGATGGCGTCGTAGCCCTTCCGGATCAGCGCCGCCCAGACCGCCCGGCCGCTGCGGAGCGAGATCTCCCGCTCGGCGGACAGCCCTCCCATCAGCACCGCGATGCGCTTGGTGGTCAGCAACTTCACGCCCGCCCCACGATCTTCACTTCAAGCTGCAGCGTCACGCCCGTCTTCTCCTCGACGGTCTGGCCGACCTTGCGGATCAGCGCCAGCACGTCGCGGGCCGTGGCGCGGCCGCGGTTCACGATGAAGTTGGCATGCAGGGGGGAGACCTGCGCGTCCCCGACCTGGGCCCCCTTCAGGCCGGCCGCTTCGATTAGCCACCCGGCCGGCTCCCCGCCCGGGTTCTTGAAGACGCAGCCGGCGTTAGGGAGCGCGAGCGGCTGCGTGGCCTTCCTCCGATGCAACGCTTCTTTCACCGTCGCTTCGCTGCGGGCGGTGGGGTCCCATCGGAGTTGGAGCCACGCGCCCACGATGATGCCATCGGGCAGAAAGGTGCGGCGGTACTCGAACCCCACCTCGTCGGCAGACAGTTCGCGCCTCTCCCCCGACGGCGTCACGAGACGGACGCGTCGCACGACGTCCTTCATCTCCCCCAAGCGGGTCCCGGCGTTCATGACGATGGCGCCGGCCAGCGTTCCAGGAATGCCCGCGGCGAATTCAAGCCCGGCCAGCTTGCGCTGAAGGGCGTACTTAAGCAGCCGCGGCATCCCCACACCTCCTTGCGCGTACAGGAGCCCGCCTTCGTGCTCCTCGATCCGATCGAATTTGGTGAGCCGCACCACAATCCCACGGATGCCGCCGTCCCGGACCAACAGATTGGTCCCACCTATGACGAAGACCGGCACCTTCGCTTTGCGCGCCTGCACCATGAGAAGCCGGAGCGCCTCTTCGTCCTCAGGTTCGATCAACGCATCCGCCGGGCCCCCGATCCGGAAGGAGGTGTACTGGCTCATGGGTTCGTGGAACCGGACCGTGCCTTGCACCCCCGACAGGGCCGACCGGATTTCTCGCATGCCGATCCTTCTCCTCACCCCAATCGTTCGAAGAGCGCCCGCCCGATCTGCCCGATGTCGCCCGCGCCCAGCGCTACGACCACGTCCCCAGGCTTGAGCACAGGCAGCACCGCCTCGACAAGTTGCTCCTTGCGCGGGATGTAGGTCAGCGGCGGCGAGCCGACTCTCCGGATGACCTCCGCCAGCCGTTCGCCGGTGACGCCCGGGATCGGCGCCTCCCCGGCCGGGTAGATGTCGGTCAGGAACAGGTGGGCAGCCTGCTTGAACGCCGCCGGGAATTCCTCGAGCAAGTCCTTCGTCCGCGTGAACCGGTGCGGTTGGAACAACACCACCAACCGTCGGCCCCATCCGTTCTTCGCCGCGGCGAGAGTCGCCTTGATTTCGGTCGGATGGTGGCCGTAGTCGTCCACCACCAGCACGCCGCCTTTTTCGCCCAGCACTTGGAACCGCCGCTCCACTCCCTTGAACCCGGCGAGCGCCTGGTCGATGTGCTGGAGCGTCACGCCCAGCTCCAACCCGACGGCGATCGCCGCCAGCGCGTTCCGGACGTTATGGATGCCCGGCATCGCGACCTTGAATCGGCCCAGCGGCGCGCCGCGCAGCCGCGCCGAGAACTCGGCGACGCCGACGTGGAGCTGCACGTCCGTGCCTACCAGGTCGGCCGACGAGGTCAACCCGTACGTCTGGTAGCGCTTGATCACGCGGGGCAGCAGCGCGGCGAGAGAGGGATCGTCGGCACAGAGGACCGACAGACCGTAGAACGGGACCTTGTTGATGAAGTCCAGGAAGGTCTCGCAGAGGCGCTCCATCGTGCCGTAGTGATCCAAGTGCTCGCGATCCAAGTTGGTCACGACCACCACGGTCGGCGAGAGCTTCATGAACGAGCCGTCGCTCTCGTCCGCTTCGGCGACCAGCAGATCTCCCCGGCCCAGCCGCGCGTGGCTGCCAAGCGCGTTGACCTTGCCTCCGATCACGATCGTGGGATCGAGCCCGCCCTCGGCCAGCACGTTGGCGACCAACGAGGTCGTTGTGGTCTTGCCATGCGCGCCCGCGATGGCCACGCCGTACTTGAGCCGCATCAGCTCGGCCAGCATCTCGGCGCGCGGGATGACCGGGATGACCCTGGCCTTGGCGGCCACGACTTCCGGGTTGGTCGGCGGTACAGCCGACGAGACGACCACCACCTGTGCGTTGCCGATGTTCGACGCGGCGTGGCCGATGAAGACGGTGCCTCCGAGAGCGCGAATCCGCCGGACGGACTCCGATTCGTGCAGGTCCGACCCGGTCACGTGGTAGCCGAGCGTCAAGAGCACTTCCGCGATGCCGCTCATGCCCGCACCGCCAATGCCCACGAAATGAATATGCTGAATCTTCCTGAACATCGTGCCACGTTAATCGTTATTCGTTAATCGCTGACCCCCTCTTCCCGTTTTACGCTGAACGTTGAACGTTCTGAACCATTCAACGGGAGGGGGCCCCGCCCGCCAGCGCCCCTGCCTTACCCACTAATGCTCGGCAGGCCATAACGACCCGCTCTGCTGAATCGGCCCGACCCAAGCCCTTGCTACAGCGCCCCATCTCGCCCAGCCGACCGGGGTTCGCGAGCAAGGCCGTGATCGCCGCAGCCAGCGCCTCGCCTGTGAGCTCGGCATCCAGGATGACCGTCGCAGCCCCGGCTTCCTCCAGGATGCGCGCATTACGCTCCTGATGCCCGTGGATCGCATGGGGAAAGGGAATCAGGATGGCGGGCTTGCCGCACGCCGTGATCTCGGCGACCGTCGTCGCGCCCGACCGGCTCACGATCAGATCCGCCTGGCGAAATGCCCGCGGGACGTCAAAGAGAAACGGGGAAACCTCAGCCTCGAGTCGAGCGTTCCTGTAAGCCATCGCGACTTCTTCGTAATCGCGCTCGCCGGTCTGGTGGATCACTCGCACCGTCGGATGCGCGGCCAACAACCTCGGCAAGGCGGCGACCATCGCACGATTGATGGACCGGGCCCCCTGGCTGCCTCCCAGCACCACCAGGGTGGGACCGCCAACAATTCTATCGGGAGGGGGCTCCGGAGGAGCTTCGAGAAACTCCCGGCGAATGGGCGTGCCCACAATCCGCGTCTTCCCCGGGGCGAAGAAGGGGACCGTGGCGGCGAAGGACACGAAGATGAGGTTCGCGAACGGCGAGAGCACACGATTGGCCACGCCCGGATGCACATTAGGCTCTAAGATCGCTCGCTTGATGCCCAGTAGGAACGCCGCCAGCACCAGAGGCGGGCTGGTGTATCCGCCAATGCCGATCGCCAGATCCGGCCGCCGCTGGCGGCAGATCGCCAGGCACTGGAGCAGGCCGACCGGCACCGCGGCGAGACCCTGCACGGCCCCCCACATGCCCCGGCCCATCACCCCCCGCGCCGTGATCGTGATCAACTCGAATCCCTCTCTGGGCACAACCTTCGTCTCCAGCCCCCGATCCGTCCCCACAAAAATCGCTTCGCTCCCGGGCTCCAGCCGGGCGAATTCACGAGCCAACGCCACCCCCGGGTACAGATGACCACCGGTACCGCCGGCTGCGATAAGCACCCGCATGCCCCTCTTCAAATGGGTGGGCGGTGCCGGGCGACCGCCATGAGGAGCCCGGCCCCGACCATGCTGACGACCAGAGACGACCCTCCGTAACTCAGGAACGGCAACGTCAATCCCTTGGTGGGCAGCAGACCCGTGATCACCCCCACATTGATCAACACGTGGAACCCGATCAGCAAACTGACTCCCAAGGCCACATGGCGCGCGAAGGGGTCGTCCGCTTCCAATGCGATCGTGAAGCCCTTCGCCACAAACGCCCCCAGTAGCAGGATGACCATGGCGGTCCCGACAAACCCGAGTTCCTCGCCCAACGCCGCGAGCACGAAATCCGTATGGGGCTCCGGCAGGTAGAACAGCTTCTGCCGCCCCTCGCCGAGCCCTACCCCGAATGGGCCCCCGCGCCCGAGCGCGAAAAACGACTGGATCACCTGGAAACCCGTCCCCGTGGGATCGCTCCACGGGTCCCAGAAGCTCAGGAGGCGCTGGCGGCGGTAGGCGACCCGCATGAGGAGGACGTACAGGATTGGCAGGGCGGCCATGGAGATCACCAGCAGATGGCTCAGCCGAGCGCCGCCCACAAAGAGCACGCCCAAGGTCACCAGACCGATCACAGCCGCGGTCCCCATATCGGGCTCGATCACGATGAGCGCGACGAGCAGCCCGACCACCACCAGGGGCGGCACGAAGCCCCGCCAGAGGTCGGCGATCCGATCCCCCTTCCTCGCCAGGTAATGCGCCAGGTAGAGCACGACGCCTAGCTTGACCACCTCGGAAGGCTGGATCGTGAGCGCGCCGATCCGGAGCCATCGGCGCGCGCCCTTGACCGTCACCCCGATGGATGGCAACAGCACGAGCACGAGGCCGAGCAGGCCGAGGAGAAGGACCGGCGCCGCCCAACGCCGCAGTGTCGCGAGGTCGCACCGGGCCACGACCAGCAAGGCCACCAGTCCGACGGCACACCACAGCAGTTGCCGCTTGAGAAAGTAGGAGGGAGCGCCGAAGCGTTTGTCGGCCAAGACCCCGCTCGCACTGTAGATCACGCCGAGGCCGATCGCCACCAGAAGGAGTGTCAGGAGAAGGATCGTGTGATCGCTGCGCCGCGGGCGCTCGGCCACCGCGGCGTCAGACCATCGGAGGCCCATGGTCTGCTGGTCAACCCAGCTCATGCACGTACTCCTTGAACTGGCGCCCGCGGTCCCTATAGTCCGCGAACATGTCGAAGCTGGCGCAGGCCGGGGACAGCAGGACCGTGTCGCCCGGCGCCGCCAGCGCCGCTGCAATTCGCACCGCCTCGGCGAGGCTACCGACCTCCGTCACCGGGCAGACCCCGGCCAAGATTTCACGCAGGCGGGCGCGCGCCTCGCCGAGCAGGATGACCTGCTTGGCCTTGCGCCGGACCACTTCGGCCAGTCCCGGATACTCGCCACCCTTCTCGCGGCCACCGGCGATCAGGATGACGGGCGCCGGCAGGCTCTCCAGCGCCTTGATCGTGGCGTCCACGTTCGTGCCTTTGGAATCGTTGATGTACGCCACCCCGCGCCGGACCCGCACGACCTCCATCACATGCTCCAACCCCCGGAACGCACGCAGTCCCTGGCCGATGGTGGCGATCGGGCAGCCGGCCAGGGTGGCCACCGCGGCGACCGCCATCGCGTTCTCGACGTTGTGGGGGCCGCGTACTTGAAGGGCGCTCACCCGGCAGACCTCTTCGAAGCCGTCTCGCACCGTGGAGATGATGGCATCCCCGTCCACGAACACGCCCCGCTCGATGGCGCGTGTGCGGCTGAACAGCACGCGGGTTCCCGCAAAGCCATCGGCGGCGCGAGCTAGCCGGGGATCATCGGCGTTGAGGACCGAATAGTCCTTGGCGGTCTGGTTCTCGAACATTCGGAGCTTCGCCGCGGCGTATGCCTCCATGGAGGTATAGCGGTCCAGATGATCGGGCGTCACGTTCAGGATCGCTCCGATCCAGGGGTGGAAGGTCTCGATCGTCTCCAGTTGAAAGCTGGACACTTCGACCACCACAAAATCCCATCGCTTGCCGTGTAAGGCGGCATAGGCGGCCTCCGCCAGCGGCGTCCCGAGGTTGCCGCCGACGAACGGCTCGTAGCCCGCCCGCTGCAGCACCTCGCCGATCCAGGTTACCGTCGTGCTCTTCCCGTTCGTCCCCGTCACCGCAATGAGCTTGCCGGTGAGGCACCGGGCGGCGAGCTCCAGTTCTCCGATCACGCGGACGCCGGCGGCGCGCGCACGCCGGAGCGGCTCGAGCGTCAGCGGAACGCCCGGGCTGACCACGACGAGGTCCGCGCCCCGCAGCGCCGGCTCGTAGGCACCGCCGCTGTGGACTTCCAGATCGCCGGCCCGCAGGCCTTCCAGTGTGGCCGCCAACTCGGCGAGCGGTTTCTGGTCCGCGACCGCAACGCGCGCGCCCAGCTCCCCGAGCAACCGCACCGCTGCGATGCCGCTCCGTCCCAGGCCGATCACGGCGACCCGCTTCCCCGCCACTTCCACCGACGTCCGTTCGCCCATGACCACGCTCATCGCAGCTTCAGTGTGCTCAGGCTGAAGAGCGCGAGCAGCACGGCGATGATCCACAGACGGACCACCACTTTCGGCTCCTCCCAGCCTTTCAACTCGAAATGGTGATGAATGGGCGCCATGAGGAACACCCGCTTGCCCCGTGACTTGAAGGAGGCCACCTGAAAGATCACCGACAGCGCTTCGAGCACGAAGACACCGCCGACCAGCAGTAGCAGCAGCTCGTGCTTGCTGATCACCGCGACGGTGCCGAGGGCGGCGCCCAACGGCAGCGACCCGACGTCCCCCATGAAGACCGACGCCGGATAGGTGTTGAACCAGAGGAAGCCCAGGCTGGCTCCGAAGATGGCGCCCGTGAAGATGGCCAGCTCGCCCGCGCCCTCGATGTAGGGGATGAGGAGATAGTCGGCGAAGACCCTGTGGCCCGACACATAGGCCACCACGGTATACGCCAGGGCGGCGACCATGACCGGGCCGATGGCCAGGCCGTCCAGTCCGTCTGTCAAGTTGACGGCATTGGACGCGCCCACGATGATCAGCACGGCGAACGGAATGTAGAAGAGCCCGAGGTCCGGCGAAAAGAACTTGAAGAAGGGCACGCTGAGCTTCGTGGAATAGGCCGGCAGGGAGTAGAACAGCGCCCCGATGCCGAGCGCCACGACGGCCTGGGCGATGATCTTCTGCAGTGCCGTCAGACCCTCGTTCTTCCCGTGGACAGTCTTGAGATAGTCGTCCCAGAAACCCACCGCACCGAACCCGAGTATTGCGAAGACCGCCAGCCAGACATAGCGATTGGTCAGATCGGTCCAGAGGAGCGTCGAGATGATGACCGCGAAGAGGATCAGGATGCCCCCCATGGTAGGCGTGCCACCCTTGACTTGGTGCCGGCGGGGGCCGTCCTCGCGGATTCGCTGGCCAACGCCGTAGCTCTGCAGCGCGCGGATCACCGGAGGGGCGAGCACGATGACAAGCACAAAGGCAGTGAGCGCGGCGTAGATGAGCCGGAAGCTGAGGTAGCGGAAGACGTTGAAGATCGAGAACTGCGTGTGAAGGGGATAGAGCAAGAGGTAGAGCATTACGCCAACTCCTCCATCACGCGTTCCATTCGCGTGCCCCGCGAGCCCTTGAGCAGCACGACATCGCCCGCGCGCAGAATGTCCTTGAGTCGTTCGGCCAGGCCCGCGTGCTCCTGCGTCACGATCACGCGATCCACCGGCATCCCCACCCCCCGCGCACCAGCGGCGATCTCCGCCGCCAGATCCCCGACGGTCAGGAGATAATCGGTCCCCTGGCGGGCCAACTCCTCTCCGATATCCCGGTGGATCCGTACGGATCCCTCGCCCAGCTCCAGCATGTCCCCCAGCACGGCGATCGCGCGTCCGTTCCCCTTCAACTCACCCTTGAGTTCAGCCAGCCAGCGGAGCGCGGCCCGCATCGATGAGGGATTCGCGTTATAACAATCGTTCAGCCACGTCACCCCCCGCCACCGGCGCACCTCGGAGCGCATGGCAGTCGGGCGGAAACGAGCAAGGCCCGCTCGGATCGCGCTTTCGCCGACGCCCAACGCAAGCCCCGTCGCGATCGCCGCCAGGGCGTTAGCAATGTTGTGGGCCCCGGCCACGCCCAGCGTGACCGAGAGCGGACGCGCGCGGCCGCGCACGCCGACGCGAACGAAGGAAAAAGCCAGTCCCCGTCGCTCGACCTGCAAAGCCCGCACGTCGGCCCGCTCGGAGAATCCGAAGGAGCGCACCTGTCCCCGCACCCGCGCGGCGAGGTCCTTGAAGAACGCGTCGTCCGCGTTGAGGACGGCCGTGCCGTCCCGGGGCAGCCGGTCCAGCATCTCGCCCTTGGCCTGCGCCACGGTACGGAGATCCCCGAGGGTCTCCAGATGGGTCGGTCCGATATTGGTCAACACGCCGTGGGTCGGCTCGGCGATCTCGCAGAGCCGCGCCATCTCCCCCAGCCTGCTGATACCCATCTCGATGACCGCCGCCTCATGGCGAGCCGTCAAGCGCAGCAGGGTCTGCGGCACGCCAATGTGATTGTTGAGGTTGCCGTCGGTCTTCAACACAGGGAAGCATTCCGCGAGGATGGCCCCGATCATCTCCTTGGTCGTCGTCTTACCGTTGCTCCCGCTGACTGCCACCACCGGGATGGCGAAGCGGCGACGGTGCGCGCGTGCCAACTCCTGAAACGCGCGGAGGGGATCCTCCACCTCGATCAAGAGCGCCTTCCACGCTTTCTTTCTAGCGGGATGGGGCCCCGCAGACGCCCCTCCCGCACCCACGAACCCGCGCCGCACGATTGCCCCGACGGCGCCCTTCTTCAGCGCGTCGGCCACGAACTGGTGACCGTCAAAGCGGGCTCCGGTCAGCGCCACGAACAGATCGCCGCGCCGAACCGTTCGCGAATCCGTCCAGAGCCGTCGGATCGCCGTATTCGGCAAGGCCTGAGCCAAAACCCCGCCGGTGATCGTGGCTATTTCGTCGGTCGTGAACAGGGGCACGGCGTCATCCGACTCCTGATCCGAACACTCCGCGGTCTGCAGCAGCAGACTCATCGGGCCAGAGCCTCGATGGCCTCCCGCGCCACCACGCGGTCATCAAAGGGATGCTTCTCCTGCCCGATAATTTGGTAATCCTCATGCCCTTTCCCGGCAATCAGCACCAGATCGCCGGGCCGTGCAAGCCTCATGGCTTCTGCAATCGCTGCGCGCCGATCCGCCTGGACCAGGTAGCGGCCGTGTCCCGCTTCCCGCAGCCCGGCTTCCACGCCAGGGAGAATCTCCCGGATGATGGCGTCGGGATCCTCGGTGCGGGGATTGTCGGACGTGACCACCACGACATCGCTGTAGCGCGCGGCCACCCGCCCCATCTTGGGCCGCTTGCCCCGATCCCGATCGCCCCCGCAGCCGAACACGGTGATGATCCGGCCCGTCCTGACCGTCTGGGCTGTGGTCAGCAACCGGTAGAGCGCATCCTCGGTGTGGGCGTAGTCCACAACCACTGTGAACGGCTGGCCGGCATCCACCTGCTCGAACCGACCCGGGACAGTCTTGAGCGTGGCGACTCCCGCGGCACTCGTCTCCAGCGGCACGCCCTGCACCAGCCCGACCCCGACCGCCGCCAGGATATTGTAGACGTTGTGTCGGCCCACGAGTGGAGACCGGAGTGCGACCGATCCCCCCGGCCCACGGGCCGTGAACCGCACGCCGTTCAGGGAAATCTGCACGTCTTCGGCGCGAAGATCGGCCGGACGATCGATAGCGTAGGTCCACACCTTTGCCTGCGTTGCCTCGACGACACGTCCGCCATAGGGATCGTCGCCGTTCACGATCGCGTGCGCCTCTGAGTCCAGCGCCGTGAAGAGCCGCAGCTTTGCGCGAAAGTAGTCTTCCATGTCGGCATGGAAATCCAGGTGGTCCTGCGTGAGATTGGTGAACACCGCTGTCCCGAATTGGCATCCCGCCGTCCGATCGAGCGCGAGCGCATGAGAGGACACCTCCATCACCACCGCTTGCATGCCTGCGTCCGCCATTCTCCGAAGCAAGCCCTGTAACTCCAACGGGCCGGGGGTCGTGTGGGTCGCCGCCACCCGTTCTTCGCCGAACAGGTAAGCCACGGTGCCGATCAGTCCCGCCCGCACGCCGGCGGCCTCCAGGATCGCCTTGCAAAGATAGGTCGCCGTCGTCTTCCCGTTGGTGCCGGTCACGCCGATCATCTTCAGCCGGCGGGACGGATCCCCATAGAACCGACTTGCCAGGAGACCCAAGGCCCGGCGCGAGTCGCCGACCTGGATCACAGGTATCCCGATCGACGCCAGAGTCTCTCCGGACACCCGCCCCGTCTCCACTACGATCGCGCCGGCTCCGGCCGCGACGGCCTGCGCGAGAAAGCGATGGCCGTCCGATTGCGTTCCCTTCACCGCGACGAACAGCCAGCCAGGAGACACCCGCCGCGAATCATCCGTGAGCCCGGTGATCTCCCGATCCAGACTGCCCCGCACCGTCACCCCATCGAGGACGTCCCCGCATTCCCGAAGTCTCATCGCGCTGCAAGAATCTGGCCTTGCTCCGTTTTCGGTACGATGCCCAGATGGCGTACCGCCTGCGTCGCAATCCGCTGGAAGACGGGCGCCGCCACAGTGCCTCCCCAGTGCTCGGTCCGCGGCTCATCCACCACGACCAGGATGGCCAGCTTGGGATCGTCCGCTGGCAGGAACCCGACGAACGAGCTGACCATCCGCGTTGCCGAATAGGCTCCGGTGAGCGGATCGATCTTCTGCGCGGTCCCGGTCTTGCCGGCCACGTCGTACCCGGGCACAGCCCCGAGCATGCCGGTCCCGCCGGGCAGGACGGCGCCGCGCATGATCTCGGTCAGGTCCTTGGCCGTTTTCGTGGAGATGGGGCGGCGGCGGACGACCGGCTCGAAGCGAGCAACGGTCTCCCCGGTCGAGGATCGGACCTCGGACACCACGTAGGGCCGCATCAGCCAGCCTCCGTTGGCAATGGCCGCCACCGCCATCACCAACTGCAAGGGGGTCACCCCGATCTCTTGGCCAATAGCGATCGAAGCCCGCGTGCGGCGGCCCCACTCGTGGAGTTCCTTGGTCAGGCCTCGCTGTTCTCCTGTCAGATCGACGTCTGTCTTTTGACCAAATCCGAAGGCGTTGAGGTACCAGGCGAGCTTTGCCGGCGCCAGTTGCTGCGCCACTTTGATCATCCCGATGTTGCTGGACCGCTGAAGGACTTGGGCGAAGGTCATCCACCCGTTCTTGTGGTGATCGTGGACTACCGTGTTCTCCACGACGTACCGACCGTTCTCGCCATAGATGAACTCGCGCGGCGAGACCAGTCTCTCTTCGAGCGCCGCCGCGGCGACCACAAGCTTGAACGTTGAGCCGGGCTCGTACGCGTCGCTGATGGCGCGGTTGCGCCACAGGTTCGGATCTGCCTTGGGTTCATTAGGATCGAAGGTCGGCCGCACGGCCATGGCCAGGATCGCGCCGGTCTTCGGCTCCACCACGATGACGACGCCCGAGACCGCCCGCGTGCGCGCGACCACATTGGCCAGCTCCTGGTCTGCGATATATTGAATCACCTCATCGATCGTGAGGACCAGATCCTTGCCCGGGGACGGCGCGACGTAATTGAGCCCTTTCGGGAACACAGCCCCGCCGAAGGCATCCCGTTCTACCACCAGCCGACCCCGCTCACCCCGCAGCGCGGCATCGTACCGCCGCTCCAGCCCCTCCAACCCTTGGTTGTCGATATTGCCAAACCCGAGGACGTGCGACAGCATAACACCTTTGGGATAGAACCGACGCCCCTCAGGAATTACCCCAATGCCATCGAGGGCAAGACCCTGTAACCCCTCTGCCCGCTCGGGCGTGAGATGTCGCTGCAGCCAGACAAAGTCCCGCTCGCTCTTCAACTTGGCTTCCAGTTGCCGCGCGTCCGCCTTGAGCACACGGCTGAGCCGGACGGCCGTGGCCCGGGGGTCCGACACGTATTTGGGAGCGCCGAAGACCGATGGCACATCCATGGTGATCGCTAAGATCTTACCGTTACGATCGAAGATCGCGCCACGCCCGCCCTCCACCGTAAGCATCTTTTGGTACTGGCGGCCGGCCAACTGGGCCAACTCGTCCGCGCGGATGACCTGCAACTGGAAGAGGCGTCCCAAGGCGACGAGAAAACCAAGGCCCAGCAGTATCCCCGCCGCGACTGTCCGCCAGCGTCTGGCGTCCTCTTCCATCATGGCAGACGCCGACCCTCCCTCATCGGGTATGCGACGCCCGGACTACGCGTCCCGCCGGCTCGTTCCTCGATGGCGGTGAAACGCCCTGCACCAACACGACCTGATTGTACCGGGGCTGCGTCATGCCAAGCCGAGACACTGCCACCCGTTCGATCTGATCCGGCGCGGTCAACCGGGCGAACTCCAGCTTCAGCATTTTCTGCTCCTGCTGCGCCTGCTTCTTCCATGCCTGGAGCTGCTCAATCGCATACCCGGTCCGGTAGATATCCATTTTCTCCCACACGGCGCAGAGAGCGAGAGCTAACAGCACCGTTCCTGCCAGGAATTTCATGCGGCGGCCTCCCGCGCAGCCAGTACCCGCAGTTTGGCGCTTCGGGCACGGGGATTCTCCACACATTCCTCGGCCGACGGTGTGATCGGGCGCTTGGTCAGGACAGTGAAACCCGCCGCCGGTCCCTGCGCCAGTGCCCGGAACGTGTGCTTCACGATGCGGTCTTCGAGCGAATGGAAGGCGAGGACCACAAGCCGACCGCCGGGACGCAACAGCGCAGCGATCTGTCGCAGCGCTGGTTCGAGGCTTTCGAGTTCGTGGTTTACGGCGATCCGTAGCGCCTGAAAGGTCCGCGTGGCGAAGTGGAGCCGTCCGTGCAGGTACACCGGCGGCACCGCTTCTCGGATGACCTCGACCAACGCCAGCGTCGTCAGAACGGGGCTTTGGGCTCGCCTTCGGACGATTCCCTTAGTAATGCGTCGTGCGTAGCGCTCCTCTCCGTGTTCCTCAAGGATCCGGGCCAGCTCCTTCTCCGGCAGGCGATTGACGAGATCCGCAGCCGTCACGGAGTCCCGCACGTCCATCCGCATGTCCAGCGGTCCGTTCGCCAGAAAACTGAACCCCCGGGCGGGCGTGTCCAGTTGCAGGGAGGAGACACCCAGGTCCAGCAGGGCACCATCGAGATTGCGCTCTGTCGTTTCTCGCACCACATACGGGGCATCACCATAAGTAGCCTGCACGACCACCGCCCGATCGCCGTACGGGCGGAGTGCCTGCCGGGCGGTCGCCACTGCTGTTGCGTCACGATCCAACGCGACGATCCGCCCATCTGGCCCACTCGCTTCAAGGATGGCCAAGCTGTGTCCTCCCGCCCCGGTCGTCCCGTCGAGATAGATCCCTCCAGCCCTTGGTTGCAGCCAAGCCAACACTTCTTGCAGCATCACAGGGCGGTGCATGACTGCAATCCTGACCAGGTTCCATCATCAGCGGCCAACAATAAGAAGGTCGCTCATTCTAAAGTTTTACCATTAGGAGAGAACCACTCATACCCACTTTCACCCACTATTCGGCGCAAGTATACCTGCCGCCAAGGCATTGTCAAGAAAAATTTATGGTTTTTGAATGGATTGGAAAATCTTCCCTAATGCTATGGCCTGTGGATAAATATGGACATCCTAGTTGGCTTGCCTAGGGATTGGTAGCGAAGCCTACCACGACCAGTTGTGAGAGGCGAACGGGTTAGGGGTAAATCTTGTACAGCATGCGAGGGAAAGGAATGGTCTCCCGGACATGCTCCAGCCCACAGATCCAGGCCACCGCTCGTTCGATACCCATCCCGAAACCGGCGTGAGGGACCGATCCGAACGTGCGAAGCTCCACGTACCACCGGTAGGCGTCTTCGGACAACTGGTGGGCTTTCAGGCGCGCGAGCAGCTTGTCGCGCTCGTGGATGCGCTGCCCGCCACCGATGATCTCGCCATACCCTTCCGGGGCCAGAACGTCCATGCACAGAGCCAGATCCGAGTTCTCAGGATCATTTTGCATGTAAAACGCCTTCAAAGCCGTCGGATAGCGGTGAATGATCACCGGGCGGTCGAATTCATTGGAGAGGATCGTCTCCTCGTCGCCGCCGAAGTCGTCACCCGGTTGGATCGGGTTGCCCTTCTTCTGCAGCCGTTCCACCGCTTCGGCGTAAGTGATCCGGGGAAACGGGGCAACGACGACCTCCAGCTTGTTCATATCCCGTTCCAAGACCTTCAACTCTTCCCGCCGGCGCTCCAGCACACGGGCGACGATAGACGTCAGAAACTCCTCGGCCAGCGCCATGACATCGGCGAGCTCCGCAAAGGCGACCTCCGGCTCCACCATCCAGAACTCCATGAGGTGGCGTCTAGTCTTGGACTTCTCGGCCCGGAAGGTCGGTCCGAAACAATACACTTTGCCGAACGCCGCGGCGGTCGCTTCGTTGTAGAGTTGGCCGCTTTGGGTCAGATAGGCCTTTTCGCCGAAATAGTCGGTCTCGAACAGCGTGGTCGTCCCCTCGCAGGCGTTCGGGGTGAAGATGGGCGTGTCGACCAGGAGGAACCCGCGATCATCGAAAAAAGTGCGGCAGGCGCGGATGATCTCGTGACGGATGCGCAAGATCGCTTGCTGGCGGTGGGATCGGATCCAGAGATGCCGATGCTCCATCAGGAAGCCGGTCCCGTGCTCTTTGGGCTGGATCGGGAACTCTTCCTGAACGAGATGGAGCACCTCTAGTCGGTTGACATGCAGCTCGTGCCCGCCCGGTGCCCGCGCGTCGGCCTGGACGGCTCCGGTCAGCACGAGGGACGATTCTTGGGTCAGCCGGCTGGTCAGCTCGAACGCTTCGTCCCCGACCGCAGCCTTGCTGACGACGGCCTGTATATCGCCCGTCCCATCCCGCACGACGAGGAATGCGATCTTGCCTCCGACCCGCTTGTGGCGAAGCCACCCTCGAACCGTCGCCTCCTGTCCCGCATACCGCGCAATATCTTTGACATCCGAGATCGGCATGGGGCGAGTCTATATCAGGGTCACGGTCGGCGCAAGACGCAGGCAGTCTGGTTGCGCCACCGATGCCGACTCCGTAGAATAGTCGGTTTGTGAACAGTCCGCGCCACATGTGCCTGCGTCTTTCGGCCTGTCTCCTCCTGCTGGTAGGGACCGGGTGCACGCGGAGCGAATCCCACCAGGCCCCCGACCTTTTTTACCTCTACAAAACCGTCGAGGTCGGAAAAAATCCGACGAGCGTCGTCACGGGGGACCTGAACGGGGACCGCATCGCCGATCTGATCACAACCAACATTGGCAGTGACTCGCTCAGCGTGCTGATCGGCATCGGCGACGGTAACTTTCGCGACCCGGTGACCATCCGAATGCCGGAACAGCCGCGGGCGGTGGTGCTTCACGACTTCAACGAGGACGGGAAGCTCGATATGGCCGTGGCGACTGCCGGCAACAATCGGGTGACGATCCTTCTGGGCGACGGGACCGGCCAGTTCACGCGAGGAGACAGCTATCCGGCGGTCAGGTCGCCGGTCAGCTTAGCCGTCGGAGACTTCAACCACGACCGCAAGGCAGACCTCGCCGTGGCGCTCCGCAACGACAAGCTCCTGGTCCTTCTCGGGCGTGGGGACGGCAGCTTCCTGCAAAAGGCCGTCTACGAATACGGAGATACCCCGACCTCCGTCGTGGCCGCGGACGTCAATGAAGACGGCCTACCGGACCTCGTGGTGACTCACGGGGGGAAAATGAGCAGCAGCGTTGTGGTCTTTCTGGGTAACGGGGATGGCACCTTCCGCTCACCTGTCGCCTACAAGACCGGTCACAGCCCGCTCAACGTGTCCGTCTTGGACCTCAACGGCGATCGCCATCTGGACCTGCTCGTCGTCAACGGCGAACGGGACGACATCAGCGTGTTCTTCGGCAAGGGAGATGGCACGTTTACGCAAGGGGTCTCCTTCGGTGCGAACGCCGGTCCGATCGCGACGGTGACCCAGGACTTCGACGGGGACGGCAAGACGGACATCGCCGTCGCGAACAACCTGTCGAGCGACCTCTCTGTCCTTCTCGGGAAGGGAGACGGCACCTTCTGGCAGCCTCCCCGCAGCTACCGCACCGGCGCCGCGCCCTTCGCGGTCACGGCCGTCTCGTTCGCGCCCCAGGATCCCAGGCCAGGCCTGGTGACCGCGAACAACCTTGCCAACACGATCTCGATCTTTCTGGCCAAGGACCCGCGTTCCAATCTCGTGCCTCGGAACTGAGGCAAATTCCGTAAGCTTGACATTTCAGAGGGATCACGGCTAGATTGGCTCCGGAAGACATGGAGTCGAGCCCGTGAAGACATTTCTCTGGTGGTTTGCGACAGGAGCGGTCATGACGCTTGCGGTGTTGATGGTGCAGGGAGGGGTGCAGGATCTGATCAGTGGGAACAAGAGTCCCGCCAATTTAGTGCTCACCATCACCGGCGGCGGCCTGCTCGCCGGATGCGTCGCCATCATCATGAACCGGATCAAATGAATGCGCATGTGGCGCGTCTTTTCGCTTGACTCCCACCCATCGCCATGCCAGAGTGTCGACCCATGATGTGCCTGAAATGCCAGGGGTTCATGATGTTCGAGCGCCAGTACACGCTGGACAGTCGCCGCCTGTACGCCCGGTGTCTAAACTGCGGATTCTGGCTGGACTTGGCTGACCTGCTGCGATTCTTCCACCAGGTGCTGGAGGCCGGATTGAAAGATCTGAAGTTCCGAGTCACGATTCCTTCATGAGGCGCTTCCGCGGTCGCCTGGTTGCCGCCTCGGTGGCCTCGGTCGTGCTCTTCCTTCAGCCGGTCGGCCATGCGGCCGGCTCGGCATCGGATCCTCCTTCCCATTCTCTCCGCGCATCGAAGGGGAGCCCCGCTCAAGTCAAGACCCCCAAGGCCTATTCGCGGCAGGTCCCGCGACACCTTGACTCGCCGGAAGGCATTCTGCTGAAAGACCTCAAGAGCGGCCGCATCCTGCTCGAAAATCAAGCTGACCGGCCCATGGCCCCCGCCAGCCTCACCAAGATCATGTCGGCCATCGTGGTCCTCGAAGAAGGTAACCTCGAAGACCAGGTAACGGTAAGCCGACGGGCAGCGGCGGCCCACCGGATCAAGCTCCACCTGAAGCCCGGCCAATTGGTCTCGCTACGTGGCCTCCTGCAAGCCATGTTGATCCGCTCGGCGAACGACGCCTGTTTGGCCGCTGTCGAGCACGTGGCAGGCGATGAGGAGTCCTTCGTCGCGAGGATGAATGCCAAGGCAACCACCCTCGGACTGACCCGGACGCACTTCCAGAACGCCTGCGGCTTCGACATGCCCGACCATTATTCGACTGCCGAAGACCTCGCCGCCTTGACCACCTACGCCATGGGGAATGAGACCTTCGCCGCTATCGTCAGGGAGCCGGCCGCCGTCATCCGCACAGCCGATCAGCGAAAGAGGTTCATCGCCCGAACGACCAACCGCCTGTTGGGCACCATGGATGGCGTGGTCGGGGTGAAAACCGGTTATACAAGGGAAGCAGGACGCTGTCTGATAGCCGTCGTGACGCGCGAAGACAAAGAGTTGCTGCTTGTGCTGTTGAACGCCCGCCAGCGCTGGGGGCGGGCTCAGGAACTGATCGAGCTCGGCCTACAGGCTTCCGAAGAAAGTGCCGGAGCGACCTCCGAAGAAAGTACTGGTGCAACCGTCCCTTGATCCGGCAATAGTGAGTGCCTATCGCCGCCTCTAGACACCAGTGTTGAACTCCACGGTGATATCCCGGCCGGAAAAGAGAATCACCATCGTGCCTCCCTTGTAATTCAACCGGGTGAAGGTGGTTGAGTCTTCTGTGAACTCCTCCTTGCCCAGTAGTTTCCGGGTCTCTTCGATTCCTTCGCCTCGTAAAACGAGGCGGAAAACCCCGGCGGCAAGGTGGGCAAACCGCTGCGTAATAAAGATATAGTCCACTTTCCCGTCCATGAGCCGGACCCCCGCCATGGCATTACTGGGGTTTCGTCTGTCATACAGCATGACGAAGACGTCTTGCACTTCGACCTTCACTCCAGGGATTTTGATCTTGATGAGGTTTTGTTTGACCTTCGCTTCCGAATCCCCGATTTTGATCCCGAAGAGCGACACGTCGGTAGTATTAAAATGCGCAATGTCCATGACTTCGGACTCTGTGAGCTCGTACTGCTCGGCGTTCACCGCCGACGACATCAGGAACACCAACGAACAAGCCCACGCCACCAATCCCATGCCCCCGCCCCGAGTGCCCATGCTTCCTCCCGTTATCAGGGTTAGATGAATCCGTTATCCTAAAGCCCTGTTGAAAGCCTTCGAAATACGGCGGCGCAATGGTAACGGACACGCCTCGGAGTTGCAAGTGCCCAGATGGTCGTCAACCGGGCCCGGCCCCGCTTTTCTCTGCGCCTTCCTCATAGGCCTGGACGAGCAACCCGGCGAGGGCTTCCAACCGGCTGAAGTAGGAGGCTGCTGTTTCCTCCAAGTCTGGCAGTAACCGCGCCAAATCCGCCCGACAATCCTCCAGCATGGCCCTCCTCGGCGCATCCAGAGCCCCGCCGGCCTGCAAGTAAAAGTTCACGCACCCCCCGATGACCTCGTCCAGGACCCAGAGCTCTCCCATGCTCTCCCGCGGAACATCGGGAAGGGCGGCCTGGCGGTGCGCGTGCCAGAGCGAGAGAATGTCGTCCTTCATGGCCAGCGCCCTACAACGAGATGATCCCATACGCCAGGGTCGTCGCAAGGCTGACCAACACGAATCCCCGCACGCGGTACTCCCAGAATGGCCGCTTGAACCACCAGTCCAGTACCGCCTCTCGTCGACCAAGCGGGGCTCCGATCAAAAACAGCCCTTTGGCGAGCCCCACGCATCCGACCACGACCCACAGCGCCCGGAAGGTGAGCCCGGCCGTCCCGATCACCAGCGCGAGATTGATCACCATGCCCACCTGGATGAGCACGAACAGCCGAAACTCGTCCGAGACCAGTCGTTCCAGGATCTCCACCATCCATGCCGGTGCGATGATCAGACCAAGCCCCAACGCGAACCAGACCACTCCGACGCAACTGAAGAGAAACGCCCTCACGGATAGAGTCCGCGGGCCAGATGCGCCTGAACGATCTTGTTGATGCCGTTCATGAGCGCGGCCATACGCATGGAGACCTTCTTCGCCTGGGCGAACTCGAGGGTTCTCCGGAAAGCGGCCGTGATGATCTCGTGCAGGCGATCCCGGATGTCCTGTTCCTTCCAGAAATATTTCTGCACATCCTGGACCCATTCGAAATAAGAGACGATCACGCCGCCGGAATTCGCCAGGATGTCCGGGATGACAAAGACGCCCTTCTCCTCCAGGATGCGGTCGGCGCCCAGCGTCGTCGGCCCGTTCGCGCCTTCCGCGAGGATCCGACAGCGGAGCGAGCCGGCGTTCTTCTCCGTGATCTGCTCCGAAAGCGCGGCCGGAACCAAGATCGTGCAGTCGAGCTGGAGGAGGTCCTGGTTGGAAATTTGCTCGCCCACCCCGCATTCGTGCAGCGGGCGGACGTTGCTCTGGTAGCGAGACCGGAGGGTCGGGATGTCCAGCCCGCGCGGGTTGTACACCCCCTCCTTCGCATCACTGACGGCGATGACCTTCGCGCCGATCTCGTGCAGAATCCTCGCGGTGTGCATGCCCACGTTCCCGAAGCCCTGGACTGCCACCGTCGCGTTCGCGAGATCCAATTTCAGGTACTGCATCGCTTCCAGGATCACGTCAGCGACCCCACGTCCGGTCGCGTCCTCACGGCCCAGACTCCCGCCGATCGCCAGGGGCTTGCCTGTAACAACACCGGGCACAGCGTAACCAACCTGCTGGCTGTAGGTGTCCATCATCCAGGCCATGACCTGCGCGTTGGTGCCGACATCCGGGGCCGGGACGTCTTTCTCCGGACCGAGCAGCGGGAGAATCTCAGCCGTATACCGGCGGGTCAGCCGCTGGAGTTCGGCCCGCGAGAGTCGCTCGGGGGCCACGCGGACGCCCCCCTTGGCCCCTCCGTAAGGAAGCTCCACCAGGGCGCACTTCCAGGTCATCCACATGGCCAGCGCCGCCACTTCCCCGAGGTTCACCTCAGGATGAAAACGGACTCCACCCTTGGAGGGCCCCAGGGCCGTGTCGTGTTGTACGCGATAGCCGACAAACACCTTGACGCTACCGTCGTCCATCCGGACCGGGACAGACACGATCAGCGCCCGTTGGGGGATCTTGAGCCGCTCGCGGAGGTTCCGATCCAAGCCGAGGCGCTCGGCGGCCTCTTCAAACTGCGCCACGGCCAACCGAAACGTCGGGGTGTCCAGTTCCCGATAGAGCTCAGACATAATCCCGCCGCTCAGGCTTGTTGGGGCGTGGGTTCATCCGGGGGCGCATCGGCCGCCGCTTCTTGCGCGGCCCGCACCTTCTCCATCGCCACCTGGACCTTGGCATATTCACGCCGGCCCCGGACTGTCGACTTGATCTGGAAGTTGCCCGTGTGGAAGAACCAGCCGGCGTTGACTTCCACACGATAGGGTTGGCCGTCCTTAGAGAGCACGATATCGCCGGCGAGAAACATGTCATTCAAGACTTCACGGACCTGAGCCCAGTCCGCCTCGGCGATCTCGTTGAGGATGGCGACGTTCGCCGAAATCAGCTGCGATTCGTGAGCCTCGATCAGATAATTCAACAGGCGATACCGGATCTGATCGCGGGGCTCCATCTCACGCTCCTTTGCTGTTGACGCATTCGATCGGCCCTGGCCTAGCGTCAGTGGACGCAAGCCACTCCGCGACATGTTCTTTTTGCAACGCAAGCCCGAAGACCTCCTGGAAGGCCCCGATCACCGCCAGGCCCACCGCTTCGAGTTCGAGCGCCGCGCCCGTGACGAGCGCGACCGACGTCATGCCCGCACCGGCCAACCCACAGGGGACGATCGCCGCGAACGGCGATAGAACATTCGCGACGTTGAGCGCGAACCCGTGCCGCGTCACTCCCTCAGAGATCCGGACCCCCACCGCCGCGATCTTGCGATCCCCCACCCACACCCCGGGCATCCCCGCACGCCGCCCGGCGGGCACTTTGAGCGGATCCAACGCCCGGATCAGCACCTCCTCCAGACGATTTACGTACGCTTTCGGCCCGTCACAGTACGTCCGCAGCCGGAGAATGGGGTAACCCACCACCTGGCCAGGCCCGTGGTAGGTCACGGAGCCGCCCCGGTCCGTGCTCAGCACTGGAATCCCGTTGATCATCCCTCGCGCCCACCCCTCACCGACATGCGCCGGGCGGGTGGTGCGTCCCAGCGTGTAGACCGGAAGATGCTCCGTGAGCAGCAGGGTGTCGCCGATCGCGTTTTGCACGCGCGCCTGGTGTAGAGCCACCTGGAGGCGAGAGGCTTCCTGATAGTCAGTCAGGCCGAGATCAAGCAGGTGACCGATCACTTGGTCACCGGTCGCTTGAGCTGGATCTTCTCCTGGGTGGTCTTGCGCACCACCGACAGGGTCACGGTCGGAGACGTCGACCCGTCTTTTAGCAGCGCGTGCCAGAGGTCTGACATGTTGTAGACCTGCGTGATGTCCACGGCAGTGACGACATCCCCTTCGCGAAGGCCGGCCTGAGCCGCGAGGCTCTCCGGTTCGACCCAGACGACCAAGACGCCCCGTTCCACATCCAGGCCGAATGAGGCCACGACACTGCCCGTGATCGTGACCGGGATGAACCCCAAGGAAGGCCGGAGCATGCTGCCTCGCACAAGCAGGGACTGGACCACGGGGATGGCCTCGTCGATGGCGACCGCATAACTGATGTTCTGAGCGGCCGGCGCCACCGCCGTGTTGATGCCGACGACCCGGCCTGACAGATCCACCAGAGGACCTCCGCTGCTTCCTGGGTTGAGGGCCGCATCCGACTGGATCAGGCTGTACAACGTCTCCCCGGACGGCGGGACGATCGCCCGGTCGAGGGCGCTGACCACCCCCACCGACACCGTCGCCCCGCCTTTCATCGCCAGCGGGTTACCAATGGCGACGACCGTCTCCCCGATGCGGAGGCGGGACGACCTCCCCAGTTTGGCTGGGACCAGCCCTTCGATCTCGACCTTGACCAGGGCCAAGTCGGTTAGAAAGTCCCGGCCGACGACTCGTCCAGGCACCAGCCGGCCATCATAGAGACCCACCACCAAGCGCGTCGCTCCCGTCACGAGATGGTTGGACGTCAGGATGTAGCCTGGTGAAATGATGATGCCCGATCCCGAGCCGGAGGGAAGCGTCTGGGAAGGGGCCAGCCGGATGGGTCCGTGGGCCATGACGCTGACGACGGAGGGCAGAGCCTCCGCCACCGCGTCCGGCACCGAGAGCGATTTGAGCGGAAGGCTGTCATCGGGGACCGCCGCCACCGAGGACAACGCGCAGCCCATCAGGAGGATACTGCCTGCCACGCTCAAGCTTGCCCGCTGGCCCCACGCCATCCGTAGCTCTCCACGACGACGGCGCTATTGTCGCATATTCAGGCGGAAGGCGGAAGGGGACCCGCCCCGGTGACGAACGGGGCGAGCGCTTACAGAAGGGGGCGGAGGATCTGCTGGAACTCGGGAGCCCGCAGCTTCATCAAGGCCTTTTCCTCGATCTGGCGAATTCGTTCACGGGTGACCCCCAAGGTACGGCCGACTTCCTCCAGGGTCATCGGCTCGCCCTGCCCGATGCCGAACCGGAGACGGATCACGGCTTCCTCGCGAGGGCTGAGCGAACCAAGCGCCCGCGCGACTTCCCGCGTCATCTCCTTGAGGCCGACCTGGCTGTCGGCCTGCGGGGTCTCCCGGTCAGGAATGAAGTCCCCGAGGAGGGTTTCCCCGTCCCCGATCGGGTGCTCCAGGGCGATGACATCTTGGAAGACCTGGATGGTCTGTCCTACCTTGTCGCTCGCGGTCTTGACCGCGCCGGCCACTTCTTCCAGGGAAGGCTGCCGGCCGAGCCGCTGCGCCAGCCGACGAGTCGCCTTGGAGACCCGCTGATACGCTTCGGTCATGTGCACAGGCACCCGAATGGTGCGGGACTGATCCGCCAGCGCGCGGGTGATTCCCTGACGGATCCACCATGTGGCATAGGTGCTGAACTTGAAGCCGCGCCGGTGGTCGAATCGCTCCGCCGCTTTCATCAGGCCGATATTGCCTTCCTGGACGAGATCCAGAAGGCTCATGCCACGTCCGTTGTAGTGCTTGGCGATGTCCACGACCAGGCGCAGATTGGACAAGACCATTTCTTCCTTGGCCTTTTCCAGTTGGGCCCACCCTTCGTGGTACTGCTTCAGGACAGCCTTCACTTGCCGAGCCTTGCGGGTCATTCGACGACTCGGCCCAAAGACCGCCTTGATGACCTGCTGGATGACACGCTTCCCCTTTTCAAGATCTGTCGCCGAGAGTCCGCTGACACCGACCACGGCTTTCAGGTCCGACTGGCAGACCTTCAACAACTCCGTCTGACGGAGCCCGCGCGTGATGGACAGGACCGCTCGGAGGGCGCGGCGCACCTGCCGATCGCCCTGCTCGATCCGCTTTCCCAGCGCGACTTCGTCTTCGCGCGTCAGCAAGGCCTTCTTGCCGAAGGACTGGAAATACAGCCATTCCAGTTCGGCAAGATTCGCCTCAGTCGGCGCCGTCTCCTGGGGGTCGGCCGCGCTTGAGCCTTCCACCGCCTCTACCAGCAGGGCTTCCGGCATGGAAGATGGAACAGTGTCCTGATCGGACTCCTCGAGCAGGGTGTTCTCATCCAGCAACACCTTGTCTTTCGTCAGATCATCCATCACAAGCTGGTCCTCATTGAGAGCTTTAACCTCTGTCATTTCTACGGACACGCGAACGCCCTCGGATGTCTAATCCCTACGACGAAAAAGTTCTCTCATCGTTTAAACCTTCTAACTAGTTGAAAATATGTACAAAATACATCAACAGAGCGAACAAAAACTAAGGTCTTTTCAACCTTTAGTTATGGATAACCAGGGGGAACGCAAGATCAAGGGCTATGTTGGAAGAATCTTCTGGACTTCCGGGCGGTTATTCGGACTTGGTCAGCCGCTGCAGATCTTCCTGTTTGCCCACGAGGACGAGAATGTCGCCCTTTTCGATGACATCATCAAGGGAGGGCGTCACATTGAACACCTCATCAGTGGTCATCCGTCCCTTGACCATCCGCGTCACCTTCTTTCGGATGCCGATGAGGTTGACATTGTAGGCTTCCTGAATCTTAGCCTCGCACAGGCGAAGTCCTGACATGTGGTCAGGGACGGTCAGCTCCTCGACGCTAAAGCCCGGGGCGAGCTCCAAATACTCCAGCACGTTCGGGGACACCAGTCGCCTGGCCAGCCGGATGGCAGCATCTCGCTCCGGAAAGATGACTTCCGACACGCCGAGATTTTTCAGGATCTTGCCATGTTGGGCGGTGACCCCCTTGGCGATGACCTGCTTGATGCCCATCTCCTTCAACGTCTGCACAATGAGGATGCTGGCCTCGATGTTCTCGCCAATGCTGACCACAGCCACATCCACATTCTGCACGCTGACGGCCTTGAGGGCTCTCTCGTCGGTCGCGTCGCACTGGACAGCGAACGTCGCCAGATCGCTGATGGCCTGGATTTTCTCCGGATCTGTATCGATAGCCAACACCTCGCACCCTTCCTTGACCAGCGTCTCGGCGACCCAATACCCAAAGCGCCCGAGCCCGATAACCGCCACCTGACGTTTCATACATTCACCTCCACCGGTGTGTGCCCGTCCTAGACCTATCCTATCACGACCCGTGCTTCCGGGTACCGGTACCGCAAATCCTCGTGGCTCTTGACGGCAAAGAGGCCAACGGTCAGAGGACCCAACCGCCCCAGAAACATCGTGATGATGATGATGAACTTGCCGAAATCGCTGAACAATGCCGACAGGCTCAGCACGCCGCCGTCTCCGGTGGACAGCCCCACAGTCCCGGCCGCCGACGCGACCTCGAACATAATCCCGATGAACTTCTGGCTCTCTAAGTACGACAGCCCCATGGTAAACGCGGTGACAAGCCCGAAGGCGAGAGCGGAGAGCACGAACGCTTTGTGGACGATCTCCTGGGGAATCCGCCGGTGGAACATCATGACATCGGCTCGCCCCTTCAACGTCGCCCAGATCGCCGCGCAGATGATCCCGAACGTCGTCGTCTTAATCCCGCCTCCAGTCCCGCCCGGCGAGGCCCCGACGATCATCAAGAGGATGAGGAAATAGAGCGTGGCGGTGCCGACGAGCCCGATATCGATCGTGTTAAACCCTGCCGTTCTGGCCGAGATGGAATGAAAGTAGGCCACGAGGACCTGATCGCCGAAGGGCATCGGCGCCAGCGTCTTTTCATTCTGAACCTCAAAGGCCCAAATCCCGACCGTTCCTCCGACAATCAGCAACACCGAAACCAGCACAGCCAGCTTGGTATGGGTCGACAGGCGAAACCGGTGGCCACGCAGATTCTCCAAGATATCTCGGTAGACGAGAAATCCGATCCCGCCCAACACGATCAGCGTCGTGATCGTCAGGTTGATGGTCAGGTCCGTCCGGTACGCCCGCAAGGTGAAATTCTCGGAGAACAGGGAGAACCCGGCGTTGTTGAAAGCCGAGACCGCATGGAAGATCCCGAAGTAGAGGGCGCGCAGGACGTCCATTTCAACGGAGAATCGGGCCGCAAGGATCAGCGCCCCGACGCCTTCCACGATGAGCGTGATCGTCACGATGACCTTCACAAACCGCACGAGACCCTCCATGCTCAACGTGTTCAGCACTTCCATCATCATCATGCGCTCCCGCAGGCCGATGCGGCGGCCCAGCGCCAGCAGCAGGAGCGTGGCGGTCGCTGAGTAGCCGAGCCCTCCTATCTGCATGCCCAGAAGGATGACGAGTTGACCGAACAGCGTGAAATCTTTCGGGGTGTCCAGGACGATCAAACCCGTGACGCAGACCGCCGACGTCATGGTGAAGAGCGCGTCCACGAACCGGATGCCCGGGCCCGTCGTGGCAAAGGGGAGCATCAGGAAGAGCGTGCCGACCAGAATCAGGGCCAAAAATGCCCCGACCACAATCTGAGTGCTGGTGTACCGGGACTCGCGGGCCCAGTCCAAGGCCTTTCTGGTCACCCCGCGATAAGTCAGCGCCTGCTCCATGAACGGGATGATCAGGGCTTTTTCATGGCCTGGATGAAGGGGGACAGGATGTCGATGGGAATGGGAAAGATCGTCGTCGAGTTCTTCTCGGACGCCACCTCCACGAGCGTCTGGAGGAACCGCAGCTGCAGGGCTGTGGGGTTCCGCGAAATGATTTCGGCGGCCTCGTAGAGCTTCTGCGCAGCCTGGAACTCTCCTTCGGCATGGATCACCTTGGCGCGTCGCTCACGCTCGGCCTCGGCCTGCTTGGCAATGGCGCGGAGCATCTCCGGCGGCAGGTCCACGTTCTTGACCTCCACCACCGAGACTTTGACCCCCCACGGCTCGGTCTGCTGATCAATGATCCGCTGGAGCTCTATGTTGATCTGTTCCCTCTTGGACAGCAGTTCGTCCAACTGGCTCTGGCCCAGCACACTCCGCAGGGTCGTCTGGGCGATCTGGGAGGTCGAATACAGGTAATCCTGCACGGCGAGGATCGCCTGCTGGGGATCCACCACGCGAAAGAAGATGACGGCAGTGACCTTGACCGACACGTTGTCGCGGGTGATCACGTCCTGCGCCGGCACCTCTATCGTCACGGTCTGGAGATTCACCCGGAGCATTTTCTGAACAACCGGGATCACGATGATGAGACCCGGCCCCTTGACCGTTTGAAACTTTCCCAAGAAGAAGATCACCCCGCGCTCGTACTCCATCAGGATTTTAATGCTGTTATAGATAATGGCGGCCACCAGAACAAGTGGGATGAGATACGGTATCATCGACAACTCCTCTCGTGGATTACTTGCGGTGTGGTCGCACGGTCAGGGTGAGGCCGGCGACGGCCTTCACTTCGGCTTCTTCGCCTTCTCGGAGCGGCTCCTCGCTGACCGCGTCCCAGATCTCCCCCTGCAGGAACACCTTCCCACGCGGGGCCAGATCGGTCTTGGCGACGGCGATGCTGCCGACCATGCCCTCGGGCCCCGTCACCGGCCGGCGTAACTGGGACTTCACGGCCATCCCGACCACGACCATGAGCAGGGCACTAAAGGTCACCACCGTTGGGATGATGACGGACAGGGACACCTTCAGAAACGGCGCGTCGGTCTTCACCAGCAAGAGGGCCCCCAGGACCATCGAGGCTATTCCCCCCAGGCTCAGAAGGCCGTAGCTCATCACCTTGATCTCGAGGATGAACAACACAATGCCCAGGAGGAGGAGCAGCACGCCCGCGTAGTTGATCGGCAGGGTCTGCAGGGAATAAAAGGCCAGGATGAGGCTAATGGCCCCGACGATCCCGGGCAGGATGGCGCCCGGATTGTACAACTCCGCGAGCAGCCCGATGGTGCCCAAGGTCATGAGGATGAACGCAATGTTCGGATCGCTCAGGGCTTTGAGCGCTTCGAGCCGCCAGCCCATGGGGCTCTCCTTCAGCCGTGCCCCCTTCGTCCGGAGCACGACCTTGCCGGCGCCCGTCACGATCTCCCGGCCATCCACGGCCGACAGCAGAGACGGCACGTCGTCCGCAATCAGGTCGATCACTTTCAACGACAAGGCTTCCTTCTCCGTCACCGACACGCTCTTGCGTACCGCATCCTCCGCCCACTTGACGTTTCGCCCCCGCTTCTCGGCGATGGACTTGATATAGGCTGCGGCATCGTTCTCCACCTTGACCTTCATCACAGCGTCCATCTCACCACCTCCCATCGCCACGGGATGGGCCGCGCCCACGTTCGTGCCGGGCGCCATGGCCGCAATGTGCGCGGAATAGAGGATGAACACCCCCGCCGAAGCTGCCCTCCCGCCGCTCGGCGCGACATAGACGATTACCGGGATCGGGGAGGCCGTGATGTCCTTAATGATCAGTCGCATGGAGGTATCGAGCCCGCCTGGCGTGTCCAGGCGAAGGACGACGGCCACGGCCCCCGCCTCCTGGGCGTCCGTCAGTACGCGATTGAAGTATTCGGCGGTCACCGGATTGATCACGCCCTCATAGGTCCCCACGTACACAGTCCCTGGTGCGCTGTCTTCAGACTTGCCAAACCCGGCCGACGCTGACAGAAGAAAACAGCCGCTGAGAAGGAGAGAAACCGTGAATCGGAGGGATGGCAGATGAGAGGCCTGTGGTCTGCTTGCCATGATCAGTTCAGCCTAGAGGTATCGTAGTCTCCACCCCCTACCCTGTCAAGGAGAGGCGAAACCGAGCGCTACCGCCTGACGGCGCGCAGCCGGGCAAGCAGATCGTGAACCTTTTGGGTCTCATCCGACGAGAGCGAGGTCTGCCCGAAGCGAACCTGGTAATAGAGGTCGGTCAGGGGACGCACGAAGGGGGCAGCGTCCCGCCATTCGCGCGCCACCTGTCGGGCGAATTCCAGCGGGGTTGCCCCAGGGGACTTCGGCAGCCCGCGGATTTCCAAGATCCGCAGCATCCGGGTATAGAGCTGGATGGCAGCGACTTGCCGGGGTGTGCGGGGATCCAGCTGCTGCTGTCGGCGCCCATGCCCGCGCAAGAGCACGGCGAGGACCATGCCGATTACGAGCGTGCCAGCCGCCAGTCCTATTGCGAGGGCCCACCCACCCGCGTGCGCCAATTCGACCAGCCAGGCCCGCGCAGACGCCAGTCCACGCGTGACGGTTGACACGAAGTCGGACACTTCCGAGCGCACCTTCTCGCTCCGATCCCGGAGCGACTTTGCCACCGCCATTTGATCGCGGAAGCTGTACTGGACCACATAGCGGTCCCACCGGAGCCGGATCGAGTCCACGATTTTGCCGATGTTCCACCATACCCAGGAAGGCACAGCGGCGGGCACAGAGGGCGTCGGGTCAAACGTCACCCAGCCAGAGCGGGGGAAATACACCTCCACCCAAGCGTGCGCGTCCTGCTGTCGGATCGTGTAGTAATTGCCGAAGTCGTTCCACACCCCAGGGAGAAATCCGGTGACCAGTCGCGCGGGGATCCCCAAGGTCCGGAGCAGCACGACCATCGCCGTCGCATAGTGCTCGCAGTAGCCGGTCTTCCGGGTGAACAGGAAGTCGTCCACGGGGTCGGCCGACACGGTCGTGCCGACGTCGAGACTGTACTGGTAGCTCCGACGGAGGTGCTGCTCGATCGCCCGAGCCCTCCCGTACGGGGTGGACGCGCCGCTGGTCACATCGCGAGCGAACGCCGCCACGCGCGGGCTGGTGTCCGGCAACTGGAGGTAATGTTCCCGGATGATAGCAGGATAGGTGAAGGACGGCGCGACACGATCGGCTTCCAGCAGGCGACTGGGAATTGAGCGCACGCCGTACTGGAAGCGCGCGGAGGTCGGAAACGGTACGAAGAGCCCCCGCATCCCGTCCATCTGCACCACCACAAAATTGCCTTTGACTGACTCCACAAACGACGCCCCGAACAACACGGTAGTATCGAGCGCCTCAATGAGGATCTCCTGACGCATCACGGCCGACTCTGGGACGGCCAGCGTCAGCTCGGAAGGCACCAGGAACCCCCCGTCAGGGGTGCGGCCCAGCAGCCGCCGGGCCGCCAACCGGTTGGCCCAGGAGCGGCCGTCATAGGTGTCGTAGGCCGCGCCTCGAAAGTACAGCCCCTCAGGAATCGGCGCTTTCTGGTCCGGTAGTTCGACTCGCATGACCACGGTGGGGTCGAGCTTGACCGCGCCGATGACCCCCAGATCCACCTTTTCGGAAAATCCCGACGTGCGGATCAGGTCCACACGATTCTTCTGAAAGAACCCGGCCCCGATGCGCGGGATCAGAAAGAAAATGGCCATCGTCAGGCAGAAGGAGACCACCGCGATCCCGTTCGTTGCCCAGAAGAACTGCGCAGTGACCGGGCGCGGGATCGGAGAGGGATCATGCAATTCCTTCCCGGCCTGCACGGCCGCCCGCGCCTCTTCAGCCTCGTTTCTCAAATGATAGAGGATGAGCGTCCAGATCGCCGCGAACACGTAGGCGATGAACACGCCCGCGTACCAGAGGTCCACTGTCAGCGCCGCCGCAGCCAGGAGTTCCAGGAAACTGATCGCGTAGAGCTGCAGAAAGTCCTTGCGCTGTCGCAGATGAAAGAGCTTGATGCTCATCAGCAGGATCAGGAAATGCACGGCCGCCGGCAGGATGTCCCGGGAGATCAGCAGGAGATCCGCGCCGAAGAACACGAAGACCGCGATCAGGAACACATTCCAGGTGGCGCTTGAGAGGTTGGCGATCTGGCGGGCCAGCCGCTCTCCGGCGAACTCCATTGCCTGGGCCGCGCTCACGACCAGGCTGGCCAGACCTAGCAGGATCAACCCCCCGGGAATCTCACCGGTGAGCACGAGGCCCAGAAACCCGATGGCGGCCAACAGGATCGAGCTCACCGGAAACGCGCGTTCAAGAATCATGGCCGTTCCCAGACGTGAAAGACCCGGCTTACACCCCGAGCCAGTCGTTGAATCGACGGGTCGGGCCAGGGTAGGACGACAAGAGTGATCTCGCCACGCATCGTCCGCTCCCCCAGCATCCCGAAACCCTCGGGGGCGCTTGACGCCCCCCCCTCAGCCGGCGTCGGTGCGCAGAGCGCCAAGACGTGCATCATGTGGTAGAGATGCTCCTCCCCCACGCCGTGCAGGATCTCCTGCTCGCCGACCAGCAGGCTCATCGTAAATCCTTGTTCCTGAAAATAGGCCGCCAGGGAGGCCGTCAAGCTGACAGCCTGTTCGAAAAAGCGCTGGCCGTCTGCAGGGATGACCGTGGGCAACGCCAGGGTCACCTGTCGCAGATCCTCGGTCTCGGTCTCCCGCACCATCAACCGCGCCTGGCGCGCCGAGGTCTTCCAATGAATCATGCGCGAATCATCACCCGGGAGGTATTCCCGGAGGTTGTAAAGGCCGACCCCCTGTCCCCGCCGGGAGACGGCCTGGTCGTGCCCCAGCACGGCGAGGTCATGGAGGAAACCCTCCGGCAGCGGCCGCAGTTCAGGGTACACCACCAAGTCGGAGCTCAGGGGAACGTGCGCCGCCTTGATGAAGAGGCCGAAGGGAAAGCGCGTCTGGACTTTGAGCCCCTCGATCCGGTGCCGCCCTCGTCGTGGGAACAGGATCGGATAGGACTGGATCACCGAGGCGCCGGCCGGTAGGTGTAGGACATGGACGCCCCGGTCCACGCTCTTGCCTTCGACGACGTCCAGGACGCGGAGCGAAAAGCTGGGCAACCGTGGCTTGCGGTTCGTGAGGGACAGCGCGATCAACGCCGGGCTGTTGGCGAAGACATGCTCAGGAATCCGGCGGCGAATGACAAGGTGACGCAGGCATTGCTCGGAGAGGATGCCGGACATGACGATAAGGCTGAGCATCATCGCCAGCAGCAGGTAGAGCAGGTTGTTTCCCGTGTTGAGCGCAGCGACCCCCACCGCGAGGGTCAACAGCAGGAACCGCACGCCCTCCGGCGTCAGGCGCAGGGACCGGTAGCGGTAGAACCAGCGGAAAAACTCGCGGATGCGTTCGAACCGCATGCGGGCTATAGCGGGACGGGGACCGACTCCACGACTTCCTGGATGACCCGCTCGGCCTCTTCCGAGCGATGCCCGCGCGAGCCCTGGCTCGTCTTCAGCATCACGCGGTGCGCGAGGACCATCGGCGCTAACTCCTTGATGTCGTCGGGCAGGCAGTAGTCCCGCTGGCGGACAAGGGCGAGGGCCTTGGCCGTTTTATGGAGCGCCATCGCCCCGCGCGGGCTGACCCCCAGCATCAAGAGGGCACTGCGGCGGGTCGCCGCGATGATGGCCAGGAGGTACTCCATCAGGCTGTCGTCGAGCCGGACTTTCTCGACCCGCTCCTGCAGATCCAAGACCTCCTGGGTCGTCAGCACAGGCTCTAGTTCGTCGGCCGGGTGCAGCAATTGTGGGCGGTCCAGCACTTTCTTCTCGTCGGCCCGGTCTGGGTAGCCGATCCGGATCCGCATCATGAAGCGATCGAGCTGCGACTCCGGCAGAGGGAACGTCCCGTGGTATTCCCACGGGTTCTGCGTGGCGATCACCATGAACGGCCGGGGAAGCGGGTAGGTCTGGCTGTCCACGGACACCTGGGCGTCGTTCATCGCTTCCAGGAGGCTGCTCTGCGTCTTGGGCGTGGTGCGGTTGATCTCGTCCGCAAGCACGATGTGTGCGAAGATGGGCCCCGACTTGAACTCGAACGTCTGCTTCTGTTGATGGAAGACTGAGACTCCCAGGATGTCGGCCGGGAGCAGGTCGCTCGTGAACTGGATTCGCCGAAAGGAGCAGCCCAGGGAGCGGGCAAGGCTGTGGGCCAGCGTGGTCTTCCCCACTCCGGGCACATCTTCGATGAGAAGATGCCCGCGCGCCAGCAGGGCCACCACTGCCATCTCGACCACCGCGGGCTTGCCCTTGATGACCCGTTCGATGTTGCTTCTCAAGGCCTGAATCTTGTGGCCTGCGTCCATAATTTGGCGAGTCTAACAGAGCCTTCGGAAGCGGTCAATTTTCTGGAAAAATCGGATTGACTTCGTCATAACTGACACCTATCATGCAATCCACCCAACCCTGAAACCCATCGTGACGCTCCAGGAACTCCACGATTCCATCAAGGACTGTCAACGCTGCCGCCTGGCGTCCGGGCGGACTCAGGTGGTCTTCGGGACCGGGAACCCCCATGCGAAGATCATGTTTGTCGGCGAGGCCCCCGGCTTCTACGAAGACAAGCAAGGCATCCCCTTCGTCGGCGCGGCCGGGAAGCTGCTGAACGAGCTGCTGGAAGGGGCCGGCCTCTCCCGAGACGACGTCTACATCGCCAACGTGATCAAGTGCCGTCCGCCGGACAACCGCGACCCGATGACGGACGAGGTCGAGACCTGCAAGCCATTCCTACTTCAGCAGATCGAGCTGATCAAGCCGAAGGTCGTCTGTACGCTCGGCAACTTCGCCATGCAGACGCTGCTGGGTAAGAAGGTCGGCATCATGAAGGTGCGCGGGCAATCGTTTCAGGTCAAGGACTTCTTCGTCTTCCCCATGCTCCACCCCGCCGCTGCGTTGCATCAGGGCAACCTGAACGAGCCGCTCCGGGAAGACTTCCGCAAGCTCAAGGCCTTCCTGGACCGCCAGCAAGAGCCAGTCCCGCCGGTCGAACAGATGAACCTGTTCGGGTAATAAGGGGGTTGACAAGGCCTGCCTTCGTATCTATCTGTCAGGCATGAGCACCCAATCAACGCCGCGTCCATTAACCACGGACGAGAAGAAAGCCGCGGAGGCGGCATTCCGCAGGGACCCGTTTGATCCTAAGTGGTCCGACGCAGCCCGCGCCGTCTATGACGGTATTTTACAGACGATGGGAACCCGAGCCCCCATCCTCGAAGGAGCGATGGCCGAGACGGTTAACTCCCAGGCAGATGGGCACGCCCAACCGAAGACGCCGACCGAGGGTGAGACAGGAGCCTCGTCAAACCCTCAGGGTGAGGGCTCACAGACTCCGATCATGACCCGGGAAGAGGCCCTCCAGACCGGGTACTTGATCGACGTCACGCCCATCGCGCAGAGCGTAGGCCTGCCGGTGCCGGTCTGCTTCAGCAAGCCGCTCTGGGACTTCGTCATCACCGCCTCCCACACGCTGCCGGACGAACAGCACGAGTCACGCGTCCGGGATGTGCTCATAGCGCTCAGACTACGTCTCGCAACGATCCCTGTGGCCTCCCCGGCTATGGAATTTCCAGCGCTGCTCCCGTTCCCTCCGGAGCCGGTCCCGCAACTCTGCCCGCTCTATGCCATCGCGATGGGGGACCAAGCGGTCCCGTACTCCATCACCATCCTGCTGGCCAACGAAGTCTCGGCCGTCATCAGGCCGACAGGCAACTAACGCCCAGTCCTAGCGCGCGAGGATCTCCAGGATCTCGTCCATCGGGCGGATCGTGCCAAGGAGCGTCGGGCTCCCGAACTGCTTGTTGTGCCGGTTCTCCTTGACCCGCTCCAGGGCGATGATCAGGTTATTGAACTCGTCCAGCTTCGCCGTCTCGAAGTACGTGATGAAGTCGAGGTCGTCGAGCCCGCTGGCGTGGTACAGCTTGCGTTTGACCGTCTTCAGGTACGCGACCGTCGCCTCCGTGTGCTCTTTCATCATGGCGTTCCGGCTCTCCTGCGGCATCAGCCACCACTCCGCGTCCTTCCGAACCGGCACCACAATCGCGTACGGCTTGGGGCCTGGGTCCGGCGGCGTCTTCAGCGCCGTCTTGAGATCGTCAGGAAGACTCGGCACGTAGTTGGGCTTCTTAGTGATGCCGTTGAACGTGTACGTGTTCGCCAGGTACTTCCCGAGCCTCGTGCCCATCAGATCCACGAGGAAGTTCTGGTTGTGCAGCATCTCGGTCGAGTGTACCCGGACAAAGAAGTCGGCCTTCCCCATGAGCCCCCGCAGCAGATAGGTATCCGTGATGATGTTGTCGCCGTGCTTCTGAAACACCGCTTTGACCTCTGTCGCTGCGAAGGTACGCGCTGCCTTGTCCAGCTTCCACCAGCTGTCGTCCACCTTGAAGACCGCAAAGGTGCCGAAGACCCCTGGCTCGGTCAGGAGCTTTTCCCGATCCACCGCCGCGAAAGCCGGCTGCGCTGCGACTATGGCCATGAGACATCCAGCTATGAGTGCGTTCACTCTGTTCATCTCCCTGCCCTCCCCTTCTCCTCCTCGCCATCCACGGCTATCACACCCTCATATCCCCACCGCTCCGACCTCCGGCCAGAGCAAGGCGACGAGCTTACCGATCCCGAACCCGACCCCGGCCGCAAGCGAGCCGAGCAACATCACTTCCATCCCGCTTTTGAGCCACGGCTGCTTCGTCAGGACCGTCTTGCCCACGCCGATGATGAAGAGCGCCACAAGCGAGACGGCCACCGCCACCTTCAGGGCCATCAGGACATCTTCCATCACCAGGTACGGCAACAGCGGCGCGATTCCGCCCACGACGTAGGCCCCGGCCATCAAAAAGCCGACCGTCACGGGATTGTCGAAGGACTCCTCGAGGATCCCCAGCTCCTCCCGCATCATGAATCGCACCCACAGGGCCTTGTCCGAGGTGACGCGGTTGACGATCATCTCCACTTCGTCCTTCAGGAACCCAAGCTTGGTGAAGATGTCCCGGATCTCTTTGCGCTCCAACTCGGGAACTTCCTCGATCTCACGCCGCTCCCGCTCCTTCTCGCTCTCGAAGAAATCGCGCTGGGACTTGCTCGCGAGGTACGCGCCGATGCCCATGGCCAGGGCGCCGGCCACGACGGACGCGATGCCCGCCAGCAGGACCACGCGCGTCTGCATGAGCGCGCCCGTCGCGCCGGCGACGAAGCCAATCGTCGAGACCAGGCCGTCGTTCATCCCGAACATGACTTCGCGGATGAACCGGCCCTTCGGAGTATGCCAGTCTTCGGAATGGAGGGTCGAGAGCAGGTGCGGCGACGAGGGCACCGCTTTACTCTCCCGCCACCGTCATTTCGGCGATCTTCACCGTCGGACTGGCGATGCGCCCGCGAAACACGAGGTCGTTTCCGATCGCCTGGACGCCCATCCACATGTCTTTCAGGTTGCCCGCGATCGTGATCTCCTCGACCGGATACGCGAGCTCGCCGTTCTCGATCCAAAAGCCGACCGCGCCGCGTGAATAGTCGCCGGTCACCATGTTGATCCCAAACCCAATCAGCTCCGTGACATAGAGCCCGCGCTGGACCGAGCGGATGATCTCCTCGGGCGTGGCCGTGCCTGGCGCCAGGTAGAAGTTGGTTGCCCCGACCGAGGACGCCTCGCCGATGCTGCGCGACGCGTTGCCGGTCGAGGCGAGCCCCAGCTTACGGGCCGCGTAGGTGTCCAGCAGGTAGCTCTTGAGGACGCCCCGTTCCACGACGACGTTCTTACGCGTGGGGAGCCCCTCCCCATCGAACGGCTTGGAGCCCAGGCCTTCGGGCATGCGGCCGTCGTCGCAGACCGTGACCAAGTCGGGGGCGATGCGCTCCCCCAGTCGTCCGACGAGGTAGGATGTGCCCTTGTATATGGCGTAGCCGTTCACCGCGCTGCAGAGATTGCCCAGGAAGCTGCCGGCGATCTCCGGCTCGAAGACCACCGGCACGCGACAGGTGGCGATCTTGCGCGCGCCCAGCCGGCGGACGGTCCGCCGGCCGGCCTCCTGCCCGACGGCCTCCGGCGAGTCCAGCCGGTTCAACTTCCGGCCAACGGCGTACCAGTAATCGCGCTGCATCAGGCCGTTCTGCACAGCGATCGGCGCGACGGCGCACGAGAAACTGGAGCCCTGATATTCCCCGAAGAAGCCGTGGCTGTTCGCGAAGACCGTGCGACCGCCGAACGCGCTGAAATCCGCTCCCTCGGAGTTGGTCAACCGGGAATCCACCGCCAGCGCCGCCTTCTCGGCGCGGGTGGCCAGCTCGATCATCCCGTCCATCGGCACCGTCTGGCTGTCGTAGAGGTCGAGATCCGGCCACTCTTTCGCCAGGGCAGCCGGATCGGGCAGGCTGGCGCAGGGGTCTTCCACGACCGCCTGGGCCAAGGCGCACGTCGTCTCGACCAACTCGTCCAGCGAAGACGGGGATAAGTCCGACGTGGAGGCTCCCGCCGAGCGCTGGCCGAAATACACGCGCAGGCCGAGCCGCTTCTCCTGCGCCTTCGAGAGCTTGTCCACGGCTGACAGGCGCACCTGCACCGAGGCGGAGTCCCCCTCGACGGCCACAACATCTGCCGCGGTCGCGCCCTTCCGTTTCGCCTGGGCAAGCAACTCAGACGTCAGGTTCTGGTCAATGCGCCTGCTCGTCATGCCTGCGTGCCTCCAACGGTAATCTCATCGACCCTGATCGTCGGCAGGCCCACCCCGACCGGCACGGACTGCCCGTCCTTCCCGCAAGTGCCGATCCCCTCGTCCAACTTCAGATCGTTGCCCACCATCGACACCTTCTTGAGGATCTCCGGCCCGCTGCCGATCAGCGTCGCGCCTTTCACCGGCGTCGTCACCCGGCCATCCTCGATCAGGTAGGCCTCGCTGGCCGAGAAGACGAACTTGCCGTTGGTGATGTCCACCTGCCCGCCGCCGAAATACACCGCGTAGAGCCCGCGCTTGACCGAATGGATGATCTCCTCGGGCGTGGACTCGCCCGGCAGCATGAAGGTATTGGTCATGCGCGGCATCGGGATGCACTGAAAGCTTTCCCGCCGCCCGTTGCCGGTCAGCGGGATGCCCATGAGCCGGGCATTGAGCTTGTCCGTCATGTACCCCCTCAGGATCCCCTTCTCGATCAGCACCGTCCGGCTCGTCGGCGTGCCCTCGTCATCCACATTCAGCGAACCCCGGCGGAACGGCAGTGTCCCGTCGTCCACGATGGTGCACAACTCGGAGGCGACCACCTGGTCCATGCGGTCCGTGAAGGCGGAGGTCTTCTTGCGGTTGAAGTCGGCCTCCAACCCGTGGCCTATCGCCTCATGGAGCAGGATACCCGGCCAACCCGAACCGAGCACCACCACCATGGGCCCGGCCGGCGCGTCCACCGCCTTCAGGTTCAGCACGGCCTGGCGGGCCGCCTCTTTCGCGTAGCGCTCCCAACGGTTATCTTCCAGGAAGAACGTGTACTCCCCGCGGCCGCCGCCCCCGAAGCTCCCCGCCTGTCGCTGCCCGTGCT
>VBOD01000106.1 GCA_005877615.1 Nitrospirota bacterium
GACGCAGCAGATCATCTTCCGGTACGACGTGATTCCGGGGCCGAAGGTGTTTGAGACCCAGATTCACGGGCGGAAGTTCGAGATGTACAACGACACGGTGCTGGCGTTCAACAAGTCGGGCAAGGAGGTGGTGCGGATCCAGGTCGAGGAGCCCATCTACATCCGCCCGGCGGAACGCGTGCAGTGGCTCTAAAAGGCCGGGGCGTCGTTCTACGTTAAACGTGAAACGTTAATCGTGGAGGAGGGTAAAGCCCTCGGCCGATTAACGAATAACGACTAACGAACACGCGGGGGCGAGGTTCTCGCAAGGGGGCCTCGCCCTTCGTGCTTCTCGTTTAGCTAATCTTCTAGCGTGGAGATGTCGCCTGGGTTCTGACCGAGTTCCTTGGCCTTGAGCACCCGCCGCATGATCTTGCCAGAGCGGGTCTTGGGGAGCGACGAGACGATCTCGATCTCCTGCGGGACCGCGATCTTGCCCAGTTCATGCTTGACGTGATCCTTCATCTGTTGAATGAGTTCTGGAGATTCATTAAAGCCTTGCTTTAAGATCAGAAACGCCTTGATGGACTCGCCGGCCGTCTTGTGCGGTTTGCCAATGACGGCCGCCTCAGCCACGGCGGGATGGCTGACCAGGGCGCTCTCCACCTCGGCCGTCCCAATGCGGTTGCCGGCGACCTTGATCACGTCGTCGGCCCGTCCCATGAAGAAGAAATACCCGTCCTCGTCCTTCCGGCACACGTCCCCGGCGGTATAGCAGTCCGGAATGGTGTTCCAGTAGACCTTATAGCGGTCTGGATCCTTATAGATCGTCCGCATCATAGAGGGCCAGGGTTTCTTGATCACGGCAAAGCCCCCGGTATTGGGCGGGAGCGGCTTGCCTGCCCGGTCGACCACATCGGCCTCAATGCCCAAAAAGGGCCGCGCCGCCGAGCCTGGCTTGAGCTTGGTGCAGGGAAGCGGCGTGACGAGGATGGCACCGGTCTCGGTTTGCCACCACGTGTCCATGATCGGGAGCTTGCCGCCGGTGACCCGGTGGAACCACAGCCAGGCCTCCGGGTTGATCGGCTCGCCGACCGAGCCCAGGATGCGCAGGCTGCTGAGGTCAGACTTCTTCGGCCATTCTTCGCCGTACTTCATCAGCAGGCGAATGGCCGTCGGCGTCGTGTAGAAGATCGTGACCCCGTAGCGCTCAATCAGGTCCCACCACCGGCCCGGCGTAGGATAGTCCGGCTTGCCTTCCGCCATCAGAATGGTCGCACCGTTCAACAGGGGCCCGTAAACAATGTAACTGTGCCCGGTCACCCATCCCGGGTCGGCCACGCAGAAGTAGACATCCTCGTCTTTGAGATCGAAGACGAGCTTCGTGGTCAGATAGGTGCCGACCATATATCCCCCGTGGACGTGCTGGACGCCTTTCGGCTTGCCGGTCGTGCCGGAGGTGTAGAGGAAATACAGCGGATCTTCGGCGTCCATCACTTCCGGCGCACAGAATGAATTTTCTACTTTCAACCAGTCGTCCCAGTCGATCTCCTTGGGAGAGGAAAGCGTGACCCCAGGCTTCTGCCGACGGACGACGACCACTTTCTCGATGCACGGGGAGTGGGCGACGGCTTCGTCTACGACCGGCTTGAGCGGCACCACCTTGCCCCGGTCGTACCCGACGTCGGCCGTGACGATCACGCGGGGCTGGCTGTCTTCGATCCGGCTGGCCAGTGCCGGCGCACTGAAGCCGGAATAGACCACGGTATGAATAGCCCCGATGCGGGCACACGCCAGCATGGCCACGGTTTGTTCGGGGATCTTGGGGAGGTAGATGGCAACCCGATCCCCCTTACGGACGCCGAGCGCCTTCAAGGCATTGGCGCAGCGGCAGACCTTCCGGTACAGCTCGGCGTAGGAGAAAACCCGCTCAGCATTGTCCTCGCCAACCCAGATCAGCGCCACCTTGTTCTTGCGCCAGGTCTTGAGGTGCCGGTCAAGGCAGTTGTGCGTGATGTTGCACGTGGCGCCCACGAACCACTTCGCCCAGGGATAATCCCACTGGAGAACCTGCGTCCACGGGGAGAACCATTCCAACTCGCGGGCGGCTTTCTCCCAGAACCCCGGCATGTCCTTGATGGACTCCGCGTAGGCCTTGTCATAGTCCTTGATCCAAGCCTTCTCCATGGTCCCGGCCGATGGGTAGAAGACTTCTTGGACCTTCAAGAAGCTATCGACTTTTTCTTCCATGGTGTGCTCCGCGTCTCTCTTCGCCTCAGTCCGCGCCGCCTTTAAGATAGTTGAGGCCGATCTTCAGCGCGCGGCGGGTCATCTCCGGCCACCGGTTCTCGGGGTACTCAGCTAAGATAGCGGCGGCTTTCGGGTCCTGCAAGTAGAAGTTGGTAATGTATACGATCCCATCTTCGATCCTGATTTCTCGGGCCTGTTCCATGGCTCACCTTTCCAAGAATTTCCGTATCTTACAGACCTGTCGCACACCGCGTCAACGACGGTCCTCCTGCTTTCTTGACAGGGGGGGACCCCCATGTTAGCCTTTCTCACATATAAGGAGGCACTGCTATGAAGTTTCACGGCGATAAGACACTGATCCTGACGGTGGTTGTCGCCACCGGGTCGTTTCTGCTGGCTGCCTGTTCAAGTGTTCCGAAATGGGTCGACAAGGGCGGCGGGTACATGACCGAGAAGGACGGCAAGGCCTTCTACGGAGTCGGGGCCGTGACGGGGATCCGGAACGAGCCGCTGGCCAAAGAGACCGCCGACAACCGCGCCCGTGCCGACCTGGCCAAGTACATGGACACCTATACGTCCTATTTGATGCGCGACTACGCCGCGTCAACGACGGCCGGGGACTTCACGAAGACCAGCGAGGAACAGAACGTCGAGCGCGCCCTTAAGACCTTTGTCTCGACCCACCTCTCCGGCGTTCTGGTCGTGGACCGCTGGGAGAAGGATGATAAGACCGGCAAGATCATCTACTCGCTGGCCAAGCTGGACCTTGACAAGTTCAAGGAACAGGTCGGGCAGATGAAGGAGCTCAACGATGCGGCGCGGGACTTTGTGCGGAAGAACGCCGAGAAGGCGTTCGAACGCCTGCAACAGGAGGAGGACAAACGTGGCGCCAAGTGACGGCCGGCCTCGCATCGGAACAGTCCTCCTGGGATGGGGCGCCGGAGCTTTCCTGCTTGCGTCCGCCGGCTGCGCCTCCACCACTGTCACACGCGTGGATACAGCGTCTGTCACGGACCTGAGCGGCCACTGGAACGACGCTGACTCCCGGCTGGTCGCCGAGGAGATGGTCAAGGAGGCCCTGTCCGGCCCCTGGCTCGATACCTACACCGGCGCGAACAAGCGACGCCCGGTGGTGGTCGTGGGGACGGTGGCCAACCGGAGCCACGAGCACATCAACGTGCAGACCTTCATCAACGACCTCCAGCGCGAGCTGACCAACTCAGGCAAGGTAACCTTCGTGGCCGGCAAAGGCGAGCGGGAAGAGGTCCGCGAAGAGCGCCGGGAGCAGGCCGCCAACGCCCTCGAGTCCACGCAGAAGCCGCCTGGCAAGGAAATCGGCGCCGACTACCTGCTGCGCGGCACGATCAGCACTATCCAGGATGAAGCCGACGGGACGAAGGCGATCTTCTACCAGGTCGATCTTGAGATGGTCGACCTCTCCAACAACGTCAAGTCTTGGTTCGGCCAGAAGAAGATCAAGAAGGTCGTGGAACGGAAGCGCGTCGTGTTCTGACGCGACGGTCCGGCTTGTTCAGACATTTCACACCTCCGTCCACGGGACGCTGGAGTCCCGTCCTCCTGGTTCTGCTTTCCGTCACCGCCGTATCCGCCTGCGCACACGAGCTTCCCTATGCGCGCATTGATCGTGCGCTCCAGGACGGCAATCCCGCTGAAGGAGTGGCCCTCCTTGAAACGGCTCAGGACATCTATGGAAGCAAGAGTACGGCGCTGTACCTCATGGACAAAGGGATGGTCCAGTACCTAGCCGGCCGCTACACCGACAGCATTCAGTCCCTGTCTGCCGCCGAGGCGCTGACCGAGGACCTCTATACCCGCCGCATCCGGTCCGAAGTCGAGGCCTTTCTCACGTCGGACAACGCCCTGCCGTATGAGGGCGAGGAGTTCGAAAAGGTGCTGCTGAACGTCTTCCTGGCTATCGACTACGTCCATCTCGGGCAATGGAACGACGCGCTTGTCGAGGCGCGCAAGGTGGACCACAAGCTTACTGTGCTGGCAGACCGAAATCAAAAGCGCATGACGTACACCCGTGACGCGCTCGCCCGCTATCTGAGCGGCATCCTCTACGAAGCCACCGGCGACCTGAGCAATGCCTTCGTCGCTTACCGGCTCGCGCTGGAGGCGTTCGAGGACTACCGGAAGAACTATAGCACCGCCGTGCCGGACCTCGTCCGTCAGGACCTGCTGCGCGTGTCCGAGGCACTCGGACTCAATCAGGAACACCAGGAGTACCAACAGTCCTTTCCGGGTCTTACGTGGCAATCGGAGGCGGCCTCAATGTCGGACGGTGAGCTGGTATTCGTCACCCACGCCGGCCGGGCGCCCATCAAGCGCGACCTCTTCGTGGATGTCCCGTTCAGCCCTGCCGCACTCGCCGTGGTCTTGGCCACAAAACGCTATGACAGGTACGATACGTACAATCATCGTGCGGCCGAGAGCATTCTCTATGGCCTGACGGGCAGGGTGATGAGGCTGGCAGTCCCCCAGTTTGTGCCACGACGCTCGATGATCGCGCACACAGAGGCGGTCATCCTGAGCGGGACCGCACGATACACGGCGCGCGCGGCCTTGATGGAAGACATCACGGCGATCGCCATAAAGGACCTGGATGACCGTCTCCTCAGAACGACGGTCAAGGCAGTGGCGCGCGCGGCTTGGAAATTCGCCCTCGCGGAAGCTGTACGGGTTGGGGTGCGTAGTTCAATCAAGGACAAGGAAGCAGGTGCGGTTGCCGGCGCCCTCGCTGGCGCGGTGGCGCACATGATCGCCGTCGGATCGGAGGAAGCGGACAAGCGGAGCTGGGCAACCCTCCCGGACCGCATCTTCGTCGGGCGATTGAAGGTCCCGCCCGGAACCTACGACGTGGAACTGCGCCACATCGGGACCTACGGAGGTGTGGTGGCCACCCAGGTACTCAAGGGCATCACCATCACCGAACGTGGCAAGCACTTCGTCAGCACGCGAGTCCTGCAATGAACGTAAATGTCATTCTGAGCGAAGCGAAGAATCTAGGCAGAACTGAGACCCTTCGAAAGCTCAGGGTGACAACTGTCATCTTTCTCGCACTGTTCCTATCCTTACCTTTCACAGGCTGCGCCGGAACCCCGAAGCCGCCGGACTGGGTCATCGGGGTGAAGACCGCCGGCTATCCGGACGAGCAGTTCCTGATCGGCGTCGGGCAGGCGGACTCCAGGCCGGTGGCGGAGGAGCGCGCCTACGCGGCAGTTTCCCGGATCTTCAAAGCGGAAGTGATCAGTCAGTCCCAGGATTGGGAGTCCTACCTGAGCCTGGAGAAGAAGGGGGATGTCCAGGCCGAGCGGAAACTGGTCGTGGACACGATGACAAAGGTGTCCACCGACAAGCTGCTGGAGAACGTGAAGATCGCCGAAACCTGGCAGGACGCGAAGACCGGTCTCTACTCTGCCTTGGCCGTCATGGATCGCGGAGTCGCCCGAATGTTGCTGTCAAGCCGGATCGCGGAACTGGACGAGGCGATCGCCCATGACGTGAAAGAGGCCCGCGCGGCGACGGACAAGCTCATGAGGATCCGAGGCCTCCGGCGCGCGATCCGGACCCACATCGTCCGGGACACCTACAACAGCGACCTGCGGGTCGTGAGCGGCGGCAGGGGAGTCCCGTCCGAGTACACTGTGCCAGGGCTGACGAGGGAGCTGGAAAAGTTCCTGCAAGAAAGCTTGATCTTAACGGTTGAAGTCCATGGAGACCAGGCCGATGCCGTGCGGCAGGCCATCATGGAGGGGTTGGCGCGCGAAGGGCTGCCGGTGACCGCGACAAATTCTCAGCCGGCATCAGGGGAATTCGGCCACGCGGACCTGCTGATCAGAGGTGAGGCCCGCCTGTGGCCTATTGAGGTTCCGGACCCGAACTTTCGCTATGTTCGCTGGTGCGCGGACTTTGTCGTGCTGAGCCAAGGGGACCAGGGCATCGTCGGCAGCGTGGCCCGCTCAGGCCGAGAAGGCCACCTGAACTACCCGGAAGCCTCCAACCGTGCCCTCAAGTCCCTCCAGCAGGAAGTCTCCTCCGCCCTCGCCAAGAGCCTTGCTGAGCACATCTACGGCGACCCGCCCTCCGACTCCACTCCCGCCCCCGCAGCCTGTCCGAAGTCCTAGGACAACAGAGTATAATTAAACCATGGACAGGAGCGCGGGCCTGGCTCTGATTGGGGTGTGTTGCCTCCTCGTGTCCGGGTGCGCGTCCTCTAGGCAAAATACCTTCCCGCTCGAATACCAGCTTCCGCCCGACTTGCAACGCCAGGTCGAGCAGCGGGTGTCTTTTGCCAATGTCAAAGCCGATCCGGCGGCCTATAAGGGTCGGATCATCTTACTGGGCGGTGAGGTGCTAAAGGCAAAACGGTTGGTAGACCGTACCAGACTCGAGATCCTTCACCTTCCACTCAACGAGTTTAATGAACCCGTCATGAACCGGACCGCCTCTCAAGGACGCTACCTAGCTTTCCAGAAGGAGTTTTTGGACCCTGCGACGGTGCCCCCTGGGACGCGCATCACGCTGGTAGGTGAAGTCATCGGCACAACCGAGGGCGACCTCGATGACATGAAATACTCCTACGTGACCCTGGAGATCCGCCATCTTCAGATCTGGCCGCAGACGCCCATGCCTTACGCGAGAGACTCGCCCTACACTCCCTTCTACTCCTATGCTTACACGTATCGTTACTGGGACCCCTACTGGGGCTTCTACTGGGAGCCGTATTGGCCCTATCCATATGGATTCGGCGGTTCCTTCCTGCGACCCAGACTGCGGGGAAGTCACCCGCTATCAGCGAAGGGCCACTCGCATGCCCATGCCTCCGGATCTAAAGGGGGCAGGGGAAAGTAGCGGGGTCGTCTAAGCGGTCATCGGCGGCGGCGCCGACTCAGTCAGATATTCTTCGTGGTAGATCTGAAACGCAGTGAGCAGGATGGCGAGAAGGATTGGCCCGAGGAAGAGCCCGATCAGCCCATAGGCCGCTAAGCCGCCAAGGATACTGAAGAAGAGGAGGAGCACCGGCAGCTTGGCCCCTTTCCCGATGAGTATCGGCCTCAGCACGTTGTCCACCATCATCACCACGCCCACTCCCCAGGCAAGCATCGCGATCGCCTTCCACATGGGGCCGGTCCAGAACAGGTACAGCGCCACCGGCCCCCACACCAGCGCCGTGCCGCCGAAAGGCAGCGGGGCCAGGACGATCGTGAGCGCTGTCAAGAAAGCCGGGAAGGGCACGTCGAGGACCGCATAGGCGAGGCCCGCGACCACTCCCTGTACAATTGCCGTGATCACGATTCCCTTGACCACCGCCGTGATGGTTTGATCCAGGCGTGAAAACATCCTGTCCTTGTGCGCCTTGTCGAGCGGAATCCCTCGGTAGACACTCAGGAACAGTCGTTTGCCGTCTTTGAAGAAAAAGAACAGCGCAATGACGATCACCAGAAAGTTGACGGCCAGCAGGAAGGCGTTTTTGACCAGGCCGGTCACCTGCTCGACGATGAACCCGCTCATAGCCTTCGCGCTTTGCAACAGGAAGGCTTCGACGTGCGCCTTCGACCCGACGAGCTTATGGAGCATGTGCTGCATGCGACGCCCGCCCAGCAAGGGGAGCTTGGCCAGCTCGTCCGGCAAGCGCGTCACGCCGCCCGACTGCACCCAGGTATTGACAGCGTCGTAGCCGTTGCCAGCCTCCTGGACAAGCAGGAAGGTGAAAAAAACCACCGGCGCCACGATCAACGCAACGATTCCCACTGTCAACAGCGCGGCCGACGCGACCTCGCGCCCTCGGAGCAGACTTGTCAGACGAGTGTGCAGGGGGAAGGTGACGTGGGCTAGGATCACCGCCCATAGCAGCGGGCGAAGAAACGGGCTGAAAACCTCGGCCAGCTGGTAGAGCAGAACAAGCAGCACCCCGAGGAAACCGAAGGCGAACAACCGCTGGCGCGTCATCCGGAGCGCCTGGTGTACAAGGTGTCCTCTTCGAACATCGTGAAGAGCCGCTTGGCCTCTGGGTGCAGAACGGCTTGCGAGGGCGACGGCGGCATGGTGACCGTCCGGAACAACGGCGTGAGCTTGCCGTTGGGATGGAGGTAGCCGGCCCGCAACGGGACCGATCGGTGCTGGTGGCGGACAAGGTGGCACGGCGTCGGGCGAATACTGGTCAGCCATGCGGCAAGCTCGTGCGGATTGCCTATCGAGGCCGAAAGCAGGAGCAGTCTGGCCTGGGAGGGGCAGAAGATGATCGTTTCTTCCCAGACGACCCCGCGCTCCGAGTCGCCCAGGAACTGGCTCTCATCGATGATGACGAGCCCAAGGGTATCCAGCCGGACATCGATCTCGCCCCCCGCCGCGTCATAGAGGAGGTTACGAAGTATTTCCGTCGTCATGATCAGGATCGGCGCGGTGGGGTTGTCGCGCCGGTCGCCGGTGATGATGCCGACGAACTCCGGCCCGAAGATCTTGCAGAACTCGGTGTATTTCGTGTTCGACAGGGCCTTGAGCGGCGAAGTATAGACGACAGTCCGGTCCTCGTGCATGGCGCGGCGGGTCGCCTCCACGGCGACGTAGGTCTTGCCGCTGCCCGTGGGGACGCTTACGATCACGTCACCCCGTTCCAGTGCCTCTACCGCCTCCATCTGCCAATCATCCGGCACGAAGGGGCGCGGCTCCGGCACCCCAATACCTTCCAGAAGCGCGCGCAGGTCAGCCGGCTTTCCCGGTTTGTGTTCGGAGGATGCCCCACCCCCCGACGCCGGGACTGCGGCCAACGCCTGCTGCTCGGCCTGATGGGTACGAATCGTCGCCTCGACGCGCGCGATGTTGGCTTCGGCACCCGCCATGATCGTGTGCATGAGCCGTCGCTTCCCCATCCGTAGCGCCGGGGGACCAGCGATGGAGCGCCCCAGCCGGCGCAGTAGCCGGAAGGGGAGATTGGCGAGCGCCCGTTCCAATTCGTCACGTGTCACGGCAGTTCCTCTAACACGCCGCGCCGGATGCGGCTCAGGGCTTCCGCCGCCACTGTGGCCAGGTCCGGATGCGTGGCCTGCAGGGAATGGACTTGGGAGAGGTATTCGAGCGTGCGGGACAAGAGCCGATAGATATCGCCTTCGGCCATCGACGTGGTGCGGCAGAGCTGCGCCCAGGTCACAGTGGTGTCGCCCACCCAGCGCTCCGCCAACCCGCCGACATCGGCGCGCAGCAGCGGGGGATCGTCGTACGGAGCCAGCGCTTCCGTCATCCGGCGAGCCGTGGCCACGAGGCTTGCCAGCGCCCCGGTGATGCGCGGGAAGGAGTCCGGCCGATCGTTCTCGTAGGCGATGCAGGCCATCAGGCCCGCCAGCGTCGCGGGCGTGACATCTTTGAACGCCTGCGCGCGGATCAACTCGGTGATCAACAGCGAGAAGTCGATCCGGATCAGTCGGGCCCATTCGCCGTCCGCGGTCAGCTTGAAGGCAGCGTCCAGGTACCCGAGGTCCTGGAGGATCTCCGCGCGCTCTTGGAACTTATGCCAGAGCCCGGTGCGCAGCGACTGCACGGTCCGCGTGTGGTGCAGCCACTCCTGCTTCACCGTGTTGCCGGCCTTGAACTCCTTGGCGCAGGTCGGCCGGCAGGGGCAGGTGGGGCAGGGGAAGAGGTCGCCGAGACTCTTCACCAGTTCGCCTTCTCCTTCGTCCGGTGCCGGTGGAACCGTCAGGAAGGGTAGGTGCTTCGGCAAGTCCTCAAGCTGCTGAGTCAGCCAGGACAAGGCCTCTGGGGCCGCCCAGGGGAAGGCCGGGGCCGGGGCGAAGTCAAAGGTGCGGTCGATCACGCCCATGATGTCCGCTACCGGCGACTCCGCCACCACGCCGCCCGTCCGGAGGACGGTCACCATCTCGTGGCGCTGGCCCCGGCTCCGGTAGCGCCGGAGCACAATCCCGCGGAACCGTGGAAAGGCCACGACCCGCCCGGGCGTGAGGTAAGGGAGCCGCGCCCGGACCTCCGGCGGATGGTGGCGCCGCGCATGGAGTTTCATGGCCGTCTGCCGCGTGGCCTGGTCGTAGGCGCTCCACTGCGTCAGCCAGTCAGAACACTCGCGTGGCTTGTAGGACTCCAGCTTCGCGTGCAGCTTCTCGATGCGGTGCTCCAGGTGGGCGGCCTGGGCGTTCATCTGGTACTGCGCGAAGCTCTTCGCGAGGATAGACTGGATGTGGTCCAGCGGATGCGCCTTGAGCAGATTGAGGATCATCGGGTAGGCGATGATGAACTGGCTGTCCACGGGTTCGGGGCGGCCGGTGAGTCCGCGAATCAGGACGCCGAGGTCCATATATGGAGAAGGAGTGACGATGGCGAACCCCACGCTGTCCTTGCCGCGACGGCCCGCCCGCCCGGAAATCTGAGCCACCTCCGCAATCGTCAGGTCGGTGAAGTCCTGGTCGCGCCGCACGCCTGACTGCGTGAGCACGACGGTGCGCGCGGGAAAGTCCACGCCAGCCGCCAGGGTCGTTGTCGCAAAGACGGCGTCGAGGCACCCGCGACGCATCAGTTCTTCGATGGCGATTTTCCAGGATGGGAGGTGTCCCGCGTGGTGGGCGGCCACGCCGCAGGTGGTCACCGTCTTCCGCAGCGGATGATCTTGCAGGCTCGGGTAGCTGGCGGTCAGCTCGTCCAGAACCGCTGTGATGCTCTCCTGGCGAGCGGGCGGCAAGGAGTCGGGCGCGTGTTCGAACGCCTGCAGCGCCTCGTCGCAGGACCGGCGGGACGTCAGAAAGACTATCGCGGGTGTCAGCGACTTCTGGCGCAGGACCGTGACGAGGTGAACCGGATGGATTGAAGGAGGCATACGCTATCGGGTCGTATTGTAACACACAGGCCAGGAATGGCCGCGGCGGGAGCCGCTGGTCGGCGCAGGAGCGACTGCTACGGACGAGCGTTAGTCAGGCGCTCCGGACGATGGAGGCTTGACCGGGGCGGGGGTCTCCATGATTCCCGCCGCGATCGCCATGGCCGTCAGGCCAATGCCCAGCCACCACACGTACGGCTGGACGCCTCCGGCATCCGTAATAAGGCGGTCGCGCGTCGCTTCATCCAATCCGGTCCGCTGTTCAATCACGGCCAACGACAACTTGATGTGCATGTAATAAAGGTAGTTGGCGGCCACGGCGGCGAACACGTTCCAGATCACCACACCGACCAGTCCGGCCCCCAAGACCATGGGCAAGAGCCCGCCGAAGAGAAACACGCCGGCATGCACGTACATCTTGCGATAGAGGTACCAGAGCCATCCGACGCCGAACGCCGGCCAGTGCCAGGTCGGCGCAAACCGCTCGCGCCCTTCCTCTCGAAACAGCCTGAAGCGTTCCAGGTAATAGTCCGCGCGCGGGCCGATGAACTTCCGCCAGAACGCCATTTCGGTCAGGAGGGATGCGGCCGGCGCAGTGCCGCCGATGGAGAGCTGCTGCCCGCATCGGCTGCAATAGGCCGCGTCCGGCAGATTCTGATTGGCACAGCGGGGGCAGGTCATGCGCGAGAAGAGATCAGGAAGATGCCGGAGTGGTTCCTTGAGGAGGGGGTGACGGCGTCCCAGTGGGTGCGGGAGGGGCGTCCGCGGGGCCCCCTCCCGCTTGAGGTGTCGCGCCCGCAGGCTTCGGCAACGCCGGCTTCTCAGCCTTGATGCCGCTGTTCCAGTAAGGGCCTTCGTAGGCGCCATCGGCCGGCGCCGCGGCCTTGAGGTTCAGTTCGTAATTGCCGGCCGCTTTGTTAACAGTCGCGCCCACTCCGACGATGTGGCACCATTCCGGCAGCCGCGCGCTGATCCGGCATTCCCCATTCTCCAGTTTCTCCATGTACAGGGCCACAGGATTACCCCGCGCGCCATTCGGCCAGAACTGGACGGTGCCGACGAACTCAACCTTTTGCGTCATCTAGAATCCTGCAGGGATTCTCTTACCACTGGCTCTGGGCGGCCGCGCGCTTCTTAGCGAGATCCTGCTGGTTGATTTCGTGACCCGGATTGATCATCTTGAACAGGGCGCTGCGGAACTGGCCCAGCTTGGCGGCCTGTTCCTCGGTGATCGTCACGATCGCCTCCTTGCCGGCTGCCTCGAACTGCTCGACCGCCTGCATGACGAACCGTCCCGCTTCCAGCACGCGCCCCGCCTCGAACGCGTCCAACGATTCGACCAACAGCGTGCTGACGCCCTTGACTTCACCAGGGAGGCGCTGGTCACGAAATCCATACACGGCGGTCTCATACTGACGGACCGAAACCGGCTGGGGTTTGATGCTCTCGGAGCGGGCCTTGACCTGCTGGCGATACATGTCCGTGATAGGCCCCATCAACTGCTCCACCGCGGTGATGAGGGGACTGGCATCCATGCGGTCACTAAACACCATAACCTTCGAGGTTGTCAACCTGCTTGCGCCTCACGTCCAGATTTGTACATTGATAATCATTTCGTACAAGACAGCACCAGAGGATCGCGACATTCTATCGGCACATCCCATGTGGGTTTAGATCGTAAGGGCTTTACGAATAACATGATTCAGCCTCGCGAAAATTGCATGGAAAAGACAATCTTGTCAGGAACATGAGTTGCATGACATGCGTCACAATGAGACTCAGATTTCTTGACAAGGGCAGGAAACTTCTCTACCATTTCTTTTCGCTATGATGAAGCGGGGTTAGCATTCATCTCCTGAAATTCAGACCGCGGGAGTTGAGTGCAAGGAGGCATGTCACAATGAGCAAGATCGTGATCGTGGACGACGTCTATTCAGAAGTGCAACTCATTGAAGGCATTTTAAAATCGGCGAACCACACGGTCGTCTCCTACTTGACCGCCGACAAACTGGAGGAGAAACTCGCCATCGAGAAGCCCGACCTCGTCATCCTGGACGTGATCATGCCGGGCCGCAACGGCTTTCAGGCCTGCCGGGATTTGAAGAGTGACGACCGGTTCAAGAACATCCCGGTCGTCCTCTGTACGTCCAAGGGACAGGAAAGCGACAAGTTCTGGGGCCAGCAGCAGGGCGCGAATGCGTACATCGCGAAGCCCTTTAAGCCGGAAGATCTCCTGGCGGCAGTCAAGAAAGTTCTCGCATGACGTGGGCAGATCAACAGGTGACTGATCCTTGATGGACCTTCCTGGTCCCCACACATCGGTGGTTGAGTACGCCAGCGCCGCCCCGCACGCAGGCTTTCCTTCACGAGTCTGCCTGATCACCATCTCCAACAGCCTGTTCGCCATCGACCTCCAGAGCATCCGTGAAGTCTTTCCGGTCGACTCCGTCACACCGGTTCCAGGCATGCCGACCGTCCTCACCGGAGTGACCAACCTGCGCGGGGTCGTGGTGCCGCTGGTGGACGTGCGCCCACTCCTCGGCCTGCAATATTCCGGCGCGCCCCTGAAGTACGCTGTGGTCATCCACCATGGCGGCAACCAGGTAGGTGTGCTCGTCGATCAGATCCCGGAGATCAGGACCGTGCAGTCCGACCAATTCCTGCCGGCGCCACAGACCGGCCAGGAGAAAGCGCGCCCGTTTGTTTCGACCATTCTTCGAATCGAAGAGCGGTTGGGTGGGCTGCTGCAGGTCCCGACTCTCCTCGCTCACATGGACATGACGGGAGCGGCCGGGAGGAACAAGTAAGGAGGCGTCTCATAGCCATGCCAATGCTCTTGGACAGATTCAAGAACTTCAAGACCATGACCAAGCTGATGGTGGGATTCTCGATCATCGGCGTCGTCATCGCGATCGTGGGTTTCCTGGGGGTATTCGGCCTTCAACAGGTACGGGAGAAGCTCCGGGTCGTGTACGACAACTCAACGCAAAGCTTGGCCGCACTCGCTTCAGCCGCCAACAGCCTGGGTCTGTACCACGACTCGCTCCTCGAAGCCAGTCGGGCACGGACCAAAGTGGAGTTCGACGTCGTCGTCAAGCCTCTTGACACCCGGAAAAGCGGCACGCTCGAGCCGATCACGGGCCTGGCCGGCGGTCAGCTTCGGGTCTCCAAAAGCGGCCGGGACGAATCGAGAGACCAGCAGGCCCTCCAGGACGCCTTGAACGCTTACTTCAAGGCGGCCGACGGCGTACTGAGCACGGTGCAGGATAGTCTGAACCCGAACTACTCGGAAGAGCAACGCGAATTGTTCAAGGAACTGGCCGCTACCTCTGTCACGACGGACGTGGCTTCTAGGTATTCAGACGCCACCAAAAAGCTCGGAGAGATGGTGATCTCCGCCCGCGAGGTCGCGAAAGACCTGAACGACGAGGGTCAGGCGGTGGCGCGGAAGCAAACGATCTATGTCATCGGCGGCGCGTTCCTTGCCATCGTCTTGGGAGTGAGCTTCGGGTATCTGGTTGCCCGCTTCCTGGCGAAGGGCGTGACCCACATCGCGGAGGTCGCCATGCAGGCCGCCTCTGGGCGCCTCCAGGCGCGTGCCAAACTGGACACGGAGGACGAGCTGGGCCAGATGGCCAAGGCGTTCAATACCATGCTCGACCGGATCACCAGCTTGGTCCAGAGCGAAGCCGAACGCAAATCGATGCAGAAGCGCACGATGGAGTTCCTCAAGCTGGTGTCGGAAGTCAGCAAAGGGGACCTGACCCGGCGCGGCGAGGTGACCGCCGACATGTTCGGAAACCTAGCCGACGCGTTCAATCTCATGTTGGACCGGTTCAGCAAGCTGCTGGGCCAGGTGAACGAAGCCGCCGTCCGCGTCAACGAGTCCGCGCGAGGGATGCGGGGCATGGCCGGCCAGATGGCCACGATGTCCCAGCAACAGGAGCAGGAATCCACGCAGACCCTGGCCGCCGTCGAAGGTCTGGCAACGGCCATGCGGCAGGTCGCCTCGACGGCGGGCACCTCCTCTGAAAGCGCCCAGCAGGCTCTGACCGCAACAGAGAAAGGCCGACTCGCCGTACAGGAAACCGTGCAAGGCATGCAGAGCATCCGGGCGGCAGTACAGCGCATGGCGAAACAGGTGAAAGGGCTGGGCGACCGCTCCCTGGAAATTTCACACATCGTGTCCACGATCCGAGAAATTGCCGCCCAGACAAATCTATTAGCGCTCAACGCCGCCATCGAGGCAGCCGGCGCCGGAGAGGCCGGCGCACGGTTCGCGGTCGTCGCCGACCAGGTGAGAAAACTTGCGGAAAGCACGACCCAGGCCGCCCGCGAAATCACCGACCTTGTGACGGTCATCCAGACGGAGACCCAGGCCACTGTCGTCGCGATGGAACAGGAAACTCAAGCCGTGGAAGCCGGGTCGGCGTCGGCCATGAAATCCGGCGACGTGTTCAAAGAGATTTCGGAGATCGCCAAGAAGTCCGCAGAGCTCGCGCAGACCATCGCGGAATCCTCCATGCAACAGACCGCCGCGACCGAAGGCGTGACGGAAGCGATTCACCGGTTCGCCACCGGCGCCAGCACGACCCGGAAAGCGGCCGAAGAAACGCGACACACGGTGGAAGACCTAGCCAAGCTGGCGGCAGGGTTGACGGCCTCGGTCGGTCAATTCAAGCTGGCGCAAGCCGCATAACCGCACCGAGAACGGTCTGACACCAGGCAGGCAGGAAAGCGATGGCGTCCGATTTTGATCGACAGGCGCTGCTGAATATTTTCACCACCGAAGCCTCGGACGGCCTGCTCAAACTGGCCAATGCCTTGGACCCGAGGGACGGCTCGACGCCGACACAGGAGGCGTTGTGCGAGCACTTCATCATCGCCCACAGCTTGACTGGCGCCTCAGCTCTCTATGGGTTCACAGGCTGCGCCAGCCTGGCCAAGATCCTCGCCCGGATCCTCGAACAGGCAGGCACTGTGTCGCCGGCGGAATGGCCCGGCACCGTGACGATCCTGCGCGATATCGTCACGATACTCACAGCCCAGATCGACAACATCAATCAGAAAAGCACGGAAGACCCCACCATTTTCGAGGACCTAAAAGCCCGTTACACCCACCTACTGAGGGAGTTCGAACCGACGCCGCCCAGCGCCGAGCCTGCACCGGAAGAAGCCTCGCTGCCAGACAGTTACTTCCGGCCGGACTTGGAAGCTGAAATCCTGGAGTACTTCGTTCCTGAAGCCCAGGAGTACTTGGAAGCCATTTCTTCCTGCCTGCTGCGAATGGAGAAGGATCCGGCAAACACGGACACGATCCACCAATTGTTCCGTGCGGCGCATACCCTCAAGGGGTCCGCGTACACGGTCGGATTCCAGGCCATCGGGGATCTGACCCATCACCTGGAAGACATCATGGGCGCGATCCGTGACGGGAAGATGCAGGTCACGGCAGAATTGACGGACCTGTTCTTCCACGCCGTGGATGAAGTCCGCCTCCTCCTGGGACGAGACCCGACCAAGCTGCCGCAGATCCGACAGGAGTTCTCGCCCCTCCAGCAACGACTCCAGCAGACGGCCGTCGGCCAGGCTGAGAAAGCGCCAGCCCCGCCCGTGGTCACGCCGACGACCGCGCTCACAGAGACCAAGCCACGTCGCGAAGAGTTTCCCGTCGCGGATCCTGCGACGGCGGAGCCCCCAGCTCCGGCGGCCGCGGAACCGGTAACACTCCCGCAACCTGTCGGCGCGAAAGAGGTAAGCCAGGGAACAGTCCGGGTCAGCCGGGACCGTCTGGAGAGGCTGTTGAATCTGGTCGGCGAATTGGTCATCGGGCGCGGCCGCTTGGAACAACGGTTGACGGTCCTCGAACAGTTGGCGCGCCAGGTACAGACGTATAAGAACCGGATGCTCGAAACGGTCCGGGCGTTTGAGCAGAAGCATGCCTTCACCTTGCCTGCGGCCACAGGCACCGGCGAGGGCAGCCAGTCTCCGCTCGGCCTGTCGGCCAACTTCGGCGCGCTCGAGTTCGACAAGTACGACGACTTCAACATCTTGGCGCGCCGCATGACCGAGGTATCGGCCGACGTCAGCGAGGTGATGGCCCAACTCAGCACCTCGATCCACAAAGCCCGCGAGGACATGGGCCTGATCCAGCAGATGACCACCGACCTGCGCGATGAGATTGCCCGTACCCGGATGGTCCCCATCGGCTCGCTGTTCACGCGGTTTCAGAAGGCGGTCCGCGAAATGGCGCGGACGGTCGGCAAGGACGTCGAGGTGGTCTTCTCCGGAGACAGCACCGAGGTGGACGCCGGAGTCGTCCAGCGGCTGGCCGAGCCGTTAATCCATATGATGCGGAACGCCGTGGCCCACGGCATCGAACCCCCGGCAGTCCGCAAGGCCGCCGGCAAGCCCGAGAAGGGCACGGTGTACCTCCACGCCTTCAACCAGCACAATACGATCGTGATCGAGATCGAGGATGATGGCGCTGGGCTGAACATCGAAAAGATCAAGGCGAAGGCGATCGCGTTGGGTCTGGTGCGCCCCGAGCGGGCCGCGGAGATGCCCTCCGCCGATTTGATCGAGCTGATCTACCTCCCGGGCTTCTCGACGTCGGAAGAAGTTGGCGATCAGGCGGGCCGTGGCATCGGCATGGACGTGATCAGACGCGCCGTCACCGACCTCAACGGGCAGATCGATATCGAAACCGAGCCTGGGGTCGGCACGAAATTCACCCTGACCCTCCCGCTCACCATGCTCATTTCAACCGCGCTGATGGTCCGGGCCGGAGACCAGCAGTACGCGATGCCGCTCCCCGCAATCCGGGAAGTCATCGTGCCGCCCCCCGGGGCCATGAATGACGTCAGCGGACGTGCCGTCCTGCAGATCGGAGAAGGGGAGGCCCTCGAAGTGTTCCCCCTCACGCTTTTGCTGGGAGTCGAGACGACGCCACGCGCAGGCCCTGTTCCGGTGGTGGTGCTCCGCACGCCCAAGGGCGTGGTGGGCATCGCGGTGGACGAACTGCTGGGCCTGCAAGAAATCGTCATCAAGACCCTCGGCTCGCTCAGGCTCTTTCAAGGCTCCTGCTACAGCGGGGCGACCATTGATCCGGAAGGCCGGGTCGTCCTGGTCGTGGATGTGCCCAGCCTGTTCAAACGGGAGGGCGAGAAGGCTTTCCCCGAGGTTCATCCGTTGCCTGAACCGCTGCGGTTGGAAGCGGCGGGAGGCCCCCAGGCCGAGCAGGAGAACGTCGGGATCCTCCTGGTCGACGACTCGCTGAGCGTCCGGAAATTTATCGGACGCATGCTGGAGGCGGCGGGCTACAAGGTGCAAACGGCCTCCGATGGCGAGGAAGGGCTACGAAAAGCCACCGCCACATCATTCCAGGTGATCATTGCAGACCTGGAAATGCCGAAAATGAACGGCTATGAGCTCATCCAGTGCCTTCGCGACCGGCCCGAAACGAGGTCCACACCGATCATTGTGCTGACGACCCGGGCCGGCGAGAAGCACCGCCAGATGGCCCAGAGCCTGGGGGTTTCCTCGTACCTCACCAAGCCTGTCGAGGAACGGGCCCTCATCAAGGAGATCAGCCAGTTTGTGAGCGCACCCACAGCGGCGAAACCGTAATCGCCGTGTAACGAGAGTCGCATGAGCCTGCATGGCCAGAGCAAAGCCGCCGCAGCCGGTGGGGCGTTTGAACGTCTGCTGGTTGTCGCCAGCGGTCCGGTGAAGCTAGCGCTGCCAGCGCCGATCGTCCAAGGGATGCTGCCGCTGGGGGAGGCCGGAATCAAAGACGTCGCGACGGTCCGGGGAATCACATACCGCGTGACGTCTCTAGCCGGCCGGTGGGATGGGATGCCTTCCCCCGCGACGCCCAAGACGCTGTTACTCCTGTGCGAATACCGCGGGCAGCACCGCGGGTTCACAGTAGACAAGGTGCTGGGTCTCATCGAAGTGGCCCCACGGCAGATCCGACTCTTGCCATCGCACTTTGCCTGCGAGGAACGGACGTGGTTCAACGGGTTCTTCCTGTTCCGGGGTACAATCGCCTTGTGGGTCAATCCTGACTGGCTGCTCGCGCCCAGCAAAGGCGCCGACGCGGCCGAGAACCTCGAGGACACCGCGCCGTGCATCACCGACGGCCCGTGTCTGACGGGAGACATCATAGAACTGGAAGTCATCGATGCTGAGAGGGCAGAGTAAGGAAGCCCCAAAGCGTGTCACGAACTGGTCACTGATTGTGCTTTCCATCGGCGGTCAGCGCCTCGCGGTTCGGACCGAAGAAGCCGGAGGCGTCCGGCCGTGGACCGACCCCATGCCGGTCCCGAGCCATACCCCGTTCGTGAACGCCCTCTTGCGGCATGATGAGGAAGTGCTTCCAGTCTACGATCTGGCCGCGCGGTTGAAGCAGCAGGCCCGTGGGACGCCGCCGCTATGCCTGATTGCCAAACGGGAAGACGGGATGATGGCGGTGTGTATCGATGGCACCATCCCAACGCTCACGACGATTGATCCCCAGACGCTCCAGCCGTCCGCCGAACCCGCCCCCGATATCCTGGGATACTGCGTGATCGACGGGGAACACGTCCCGCTCTACTCGCTAGCCAAGCTGGGGCTGCCAACAACGATTCATGCTGTATGACGATGGAGGACCATGCCGACAATCTTAGTTGCCGACGATAGTCTCAGCGTTCGAAAGGTCGCCGAACGGCAGTTGACCGAGGCCGGACTCGAAGTGGCCCTGGTGTCCAACGGCGAGGAAGCCTTGAAGTGGTTGAACAACAGGCGACCGGACCTGGTTATCGCGGACGTCATCATGCCGGACAAGAGCGGGTTCGAGGTCTGCGCGTTCGTCAAGTCGAACGCCGCGCTGGCGGACACGCCGGTGATCCTGGTGTCCGGGTTCGTGGATGAGGAGGTCACGCGGCAGGCCGAGGCCTGCCACGCCGACCGGATTCTCAAGAAACCCTTCCAGGGGGCCGTTCTGCGCGAGCGAGTCCTCGAATTGCTGTCCGCTCGAAAAGCTCACACACCGCCGGCGTACGCCCCGGCGACGCCGGGTGAGGGCCTCGGCCGGGGGTTGCGTGACAGCACCACGCCAGCTATGCAGGCTTTGGAAAAGCGCCTGGCGGAACAGGAAAAGGCGCTGGGGCAGGCATCCATACTCATCAAGGACCTCGGGGGCCGGCTTGGAGAAGCCGCAACGCACACGGCCGAGCTGCAGAAACGGCTGGAGGCGCTGGAGCTGGCCGTCGCTTCGGCGGAAAAACTCCTGCAGATGCTGAGAGAATCCGTCCGCCAAGCCACGCAAACCTTGGGCCGACGCGGACCATGACCGCCTTGCTCGCTCCGCCCGTTCGGCCGTCGGAAAACGAGGGGGACAAGCGATAGAATTGGCTACGCCTATGGACACAAGCGAAGACCAGTTTCAAGAAGAAGTCCTCCAACTGTTTGCCGAGGAAGGGTTGGAGTGGATCAAGCAGATCAAGGTCGCCCTCCAAGAGCTGGAGAGCGGGGTGACGCTGGATAAGGAAAAGAAGCATTACGACATCATCCTCCGCAGCCTGACCAACCTCATGGGCTCGGCCGCCACCGTCGAGCTGGCCGCGCTCCAGAAACTCACTCTCGCATTGGTCCCGCTCCTGCAGGCCATGCAGACCAAGAAAGTCCCCGCCAAACCGGAGCACTTCGCCACGATCCGGCAGGGGATCGCGCTCATGTACGCCTCCGTGCAAGTCCTGCATATGGCGTCACAGCGAACGATCGTCAAGGCCAATCTCGAAAGCATCATGCAGCTCCAGGCGGACGGTCTACAGCGTGCGGTCGCTAAGGTCCAAGGGATCCCGAAGGCGGCTGGGGCCGCCCCGAAGCGGCCCGTCAGTCCCGAAGCCACCTACCTGGGGAAAATCGTGCAGGCGTTGCTGGACCTCAAGCACGCGCGGCCCTCCTCATTAGAGCCCAGCAGGAACCTGATCGAGCTCGTGCTCCGCAGATTGCACCGGCTGTCTGACCAGGAATCGGCGGAGGTCACGGCCGCCTCGGTCGCCAGCATCCTGCACCAAATGGAAGGGCTCGACGAGCGGTTCCTGGAGGAAACCCGGCGCCGGGTGGAGACGTTGAAGCAGGCCATCGCCGGGCTCAGGGCCGGCACTCGCGATCCCCACGCACAGAAAGCCAACCTTCAGGGCGGTCTGCGGGAGATCTCGTTGTTGTACGAGATGGCCCGCGAGGTCGGGGCGATCCCGATCGTCCAGTTCTTACATGGCCTGGAAACGCTGCTCCTGGAAGTCGTCTACAAAAGCATGACGCTGGTCCCCCAGCGAGTTGAAGGTGTGGCCGCCCGCGTGGACTCCCTGGTGGCGATGGCCCAACAATGGGTCGAGATGGGCCGAACCGAACAGGCGGCCATCGAGAAGGCCCTGGCGCCGCTCATCGACAAGGATCTCGCCCGCACCTAACCCGCCTTTCTAAATTGAGCAATACACTCTGCGGCGTCAGGTTACGGGGGAAACGTATCCGTAATAATTCTTGGGCGGGGAAAATTTAGGCGGGTAGTGATCTGTCGGCGAGGCCTTTTCTACTTACACTTAAGTGAAAAATGCGAACCCTGCCAAAATAAGAATGCCAAACGCGAAACATCCTGCACAGAGCCAAAGACTGATCTGATCCCACATCGGTTCGTACTTGCCTGCGTGATCGAAATGTTTAATATACCGGCCATGAGCAATTACGCCGAGCAGCACTGATGCAAGTAAAAGACCTGCGGCTGTCTTTATAGCCTTATGTTTTATCCACTCCTCATCACCAAGGAAAATTCCCAAGCCCAGTAAAGCGATTGATATCGTATTTAGATTAATGAGCCAGGCGAAAATTGCCTTATGCTTTTCGACATCGTCAGGCGTCATCTTCTCCTCCTTTAGAAGGGAGGCAAGCCTATTTCACAACTCTCAGCTTCTCTATTGCAGCGTCATCCTCGGTGAACATAATTTGATCGGTTGAATTTTGACCAAAGCTTCTAAAGGTCGCTTCAATTAACGCCGGCATAACTTGCCGAAGGTTGTTGGAACTGCCCGTGCTGTCTGTCTCCCCCTTCCAAAACGACACTGTCTTTCGTTCCTTCCGCAGCGTTTGATAATCCACTACGTCTACAAGTAGTTTTCGTTTATATGCTGTGTGACGGCTTGTTGATGTTTGTGAACCAACGACCCCATATTGGGACGGAGTCATAATAGTTCCACTAGACAGGGCTAGTTGAGGAGGACACTGTCGTAGTACCAGAATCAATTCCATAAGCAATGAAAACAGCCAACTCGGCTGATTCGTCGTTGACGTACCGGTACCCTCGCTCTTCCATCTTCTTGCGAACCATCGAAGCGTATTCTTGGAAGGCAAGGTCGCTCGTGTTGCCGTCTATGGGCATTACGGTATATGTGCCTTGGGCGGGAACTGGAAGCTGGGTGTTTTGAAAGCCGTTTACTTGCACATGGTAAAAGCTCCCGCACCCTGGTAGAAATGAGCTGAGCAACAAGTAAATTAGAATTGACCTTTTCATCGCTGAGGTCTCCTGTATGGTACAAGTGGTCCTCGTAGATAATTTTCCATTGTCTGTTACTCTAATTTTAATATCAAGAGCGGGCTTACTCCTCGGCAATCTACCTTGCCTTGCAACCTGGTTTTAGTTCTAGCCGCCACTACAATAGTGAGTAGATGCCGTAACACGGCTCGAAATGCCACTGCGGGTGCCACTGGTTCTCGAAACGTAAAAAAGGGGAGGGCATAACGTGCGGAAAGATGTGGTGCCGAGGGACAGAATTGAACTGTCGACACCAGCCTTTTCAGGGCTGTGCTCTGCCAACTGAGCTACCTCGGCACCGCGCGAGGCTCACTCTTGTACCAAGTTCATCTCCCGAAATCAAGGCGATCGCTCGTTTAAGCAAGTTCAGGATGGAAAACCTGGGCGGCCGCGGCGGTGTGTCCTAAAAACTATTTGCAAGAGTCATCTGAGAATGTTACATAACTGTCGGGCGCGGATGATTCAACACTAACCGGAGTAATACGTTAGGTTCGTGATTCCGCTTTCGCTGTTGGTCGGCCTCATAGGGTACAGCCTCGGCATCCTCCTCCCGCTGCTGGCCCGCCGCCGTCCAACCATACAGAACATGACGGCTCACGGTGCGGCCTTGCTGGGAGCCGTGGGCGGAATCGGAGTGGGCGCGGCGGGGTTAACCGCCGAGGTTCCCTACCACGTCAGCCTTCCGTCCTCGCTTCCGCTGCTGAATTACTCGATCCGTATCGATCCTCTCGCCGCATTCTTCGTCCTGCTCATATCGCTCTGCGGTGCGGCGGTCGCCGTCTACGCCCTCGGGTATGTCCGCGAATTCTACGGGCACTACTCAATCGGGGCCTTAGGCTCGCTCTTCAACGCATTCCTGCTCTCGATGACGCTGGTCGTCCTGGCCGACGACGGATTCTTTTTCCTGCTGGTCTGGGAGCTCATGTCCCTGGCGTCCTATTTCCTGGTCGTGACCGAACACGACAAGGCCGACGTGCGCCACGCAGGCTTCTTTTACTTGATCATGACGCACGTGGGGACGGCCTTCATCCTTGTGACGTTTCTGGTGTTCTTCAATGAATCCGGCTCATTTTCCTTCGAGGTTTTCCGGCATCCGACACGCCCGTTGCCCGAAGGCATGCGCACGCTGGCCTTTCTCACGGCCCTGATCGGGTTCGGTGCCAAGGCCGGCATCGTTCCCTTGCACGTCTGGCTTCCGTACGCGCACCCGGCCGCGCCCTCGCACGTATCGTCCTTGTTGTCAGGAGTCATGATCAAGACCGCTATCTATGGCCTAGTGCGGGTATATTTCGATTTCTTCGGCGGGGCTTTTCCATGGTGGTGGGGATTCATCGTGCTGACGGTAGGGGCACTCTCGGCTCTGCTAGGAGTCATGTATGCGTTGATGGAACACGACCTCAAGAGCCTCCTCGCTTACCACAGCGTCGAGAACATTGGCATCATTCTGTTGGGGATTGGCGCCGGGATGATTTTTCAGTCCTACGGGCTGGCGTCGCTCGCCGCGCTGGGGCTTCTGGCCGGCCTCTATCATACGATCAACCATGCCGTCTTCAAGGGACTCCTGTTCATGGGCGCCGGCGCGCTGCTGTCGGCGACGCACACGCGCAACATGGAGGAGTACGGCGGACTGATCCGGAAGATGCCGTGGACGGCATTCTTCTTTCTGATCGGGGCTGTCTCGATTTCGGCGCTTCCTCCGAGCAACGGCTTCGTCAGCGAGTGGCTGATCTTCCAGAGCCTCTTCCTGAGCTTCCAGATCCCGGATCTCCTGATGAAGATCATGCTGCCGATCGGTGCGTCCATGCTGGCGCTGACCGGCGTCCTGGCGTTGGCATGCTTCGCCAAGGCATTCGGCATCAGCTTCCTTGCCATGCCGCGGAGCCGCCACGCCAAACAAGCAAGGGAGGTCTCGCCAGCGATGCGGGTGGGAATGGGCGGCATGGCGCTCCTGTGCGTGGCGCTGGGGCTCGCTCCGATGCTGGTCGTCCCCGCGCTCGACCGAATCACCGCCCCACTGACGGGAACCTCCATTGCCAACGACCTTCTCTCGAAAGGGGGATTGGCGCTGACGCCGGTGATGGGGGAGGAGTTCGCAAGCGTCTCCACGCCAGCCCTGGGAGTGCTGCTGGCCGTGATCACCCCCGTCGCCTTGCTGGGAGCGGTTATTCTCGGGGGAACGCTGCGCAAACGGATCTACAAGACCTGGGGCTGCGGGCTCAACCTGACGTCGCGGATGGAATATACAGCCATCGCCTTCGTGCAACCGATCAAGCGCGTGTTCAGCACCATCTACCAGCCGACAATCAAGCTGGAAACGGAGTTCCTGCAGGAATCCCGTTACTTCACCAAACACCGAAGCTTCGAAGTCCATATCGAGCCTATGTTTCAGAAGTATCTCTATGATCCGGTCGTCACGTTTACCTTCGCCATAGCCGATCGGCTGCGGGTCATCCAGGCAGGAAGCTTGCATCTTTACCTGACTTACATCTTTATCACGCTGGTTCTCCTGTTACTCATTACAGGGTAGTGGAACGCACAATGGCGCAGTCTATGACGCTCATTATTCTCCAGACCGTCGTCCTGCTGGCCGTCTCTCCCTTCATCGTAGGACTGATCCGCAAGGTGAAGGCGACGCTGCAGTGCCGGCGCGGCGCCAGCACGGCTCAACCTTACTACGACCTGCTCAAGTTGTTTCAAAAGGACGTGGTGGTTTCCTCGAACGCCTCCTGGATCTTCACGGCGACACCCTACATCCTATTCGCCTCGACACTGGCAGCCAGCCTGCTCGTGCCCCTTTTCGTGTCGAAGGTCCCGCTCAGTTTCGCGGGAGATATCATCACGGTGGTCTACTTGCTGGCCCTCGGAACATTCTTCCTGATTCTCGCCGGCCTGGACACTGGGTCCGCGTTCGGCGGCATGGGGAGCAGCCGCGAAGCGATCGTGGCGTCCCTCACGGAACCGGCCATGATTCTGTCCATCTTTGCGGTCGGCCTGACCGCCGGCTCCACCAATCTGAGCACAATCGTCCACAAGACGGCCTTGCTGGAAGGCATCGTAACCGATCCGCCTCCACACCTTATGGCACTTGCCGCGCTGTTCATCGTCACCCTGGCCGAGACTGGGCGCGTTCCCGTGGATAATCCCGCAACGCACTTGGAACTGACGATGATCCATGAAGCGATGGTGCTCGAGTATTCGGGCCGGTACCTGGCTCTGATCGAATGGGCGTCCGCGTTGAAGCTGCTCCTCTTCCTGACGCTGCTCAGCAATGTCTTCGCCCCCTGGGGAATCGCTACAGCGCCGGATCCGATCTGGATGACCCTCGGACTCGCAGTCTGGCTCGTCAAGGTGTCCGGGCTGGCGGTGCTCGTGGGTGTGATCGAGTCCATGTTTGCCAAGTTGCGGCTATTCCGCGTGACGGATCTGCTGGGCGTCGCCTTCATTCTGTCCCTCCTGGCACTGATCTTCTTCTATACCTTGAGGGGATGAGGATGGGAATGGTCCGGCCAGATATCGGCTCCCAGATGGTGGACCTGTGCGCCGCCCTCCTTCTCGTGACCTGCTTTGCCATCGTAGCCCAGCGGCGGCTCTCGGCCTGTGTGGATGTGTTCGCGCTGCAGTCCGTCTTCCTGGCCGCCACGGCAGCCTTGGTTGCCTTCCTGACGGGCATTCACCATATCTACATCGCGGCAGCACTCACCGTGGCGATCAAGGTCATCGTGATTCCACGGATTCTCAAGAAAGTGATCGAGCGGCTGAATGTCACACGTGAACTGGTAATGAACGTCAATATCCCTGCCGGGCTGCTGATCTGCGGCGCCCTCGTCATCCTGGCGTTCTTCATTACACAGCGCATCATTCCATTGGGATTTTTATTGACGCGAGATTCCCTGTCGATTGCACTGGCGATCTTAATGATAGGCTTTTTCACCATGATCGCCCGCAAGAAGGCGGTCACCCAAGTGATCGGCTTCCTTGTAATGGAGAACGGGCTGTTTCTGGGCGCCACGGTGGCCGCGCATGGCATGCCGCTGATCGTGGAGTTGGGAGTCTTCTTCGATGTGCTCGTCGCGACCCTCATTATCGGGATCTACACCCACCGGCTCCAGGATGCGTTCGACAGCGTGGACACGAGCAAGCTGACGGTGCTGAAGGAGTAGGCCTGCCATGCTGTGGTCCCTTGTGCTGCTGATCGCTGCGCCCCTCCTGGCAGGGCTGGGAAGCCTCCTGGTCAGCGATCGTCGTGTGGCGGAGGCGCTTCAATACGGACAGGCCGTGATCCTGTTCGCTGCCGGTGCCCATGTGGTGGCCGGAGTCGGTACGGGCGAACCCGCGACAGTCGGTTTGCTGCTGTACACCGATGCGCTCAGCGCTTGGCTGGATCTCGTGCTCGCCGTGGTCGGGGCTACCGGGACGCTGTTCGCCGTGGGTTATCTGGATGAGCAATTCGACCGCGGGCTCCTGTCACTCAGGCGGTTTCGTCAGTTCTTTTGTCTTTTCGATCTCTTTCTCGCTGCCATGCTCATAGCGGTCAACGTCGCGGACGTCGCCCTCATGTGGATCGCAATCGAGGGCTCGACTCTTGCGGCAGCCCTGCTTATCGCCTTCGAGCGCAATAAGGCGGCGCTGGAGGCAGGGTGGAAGTTCATGATCCTGGGTTCGGTGGGAATCGCCCTGGCATTGTTCGGGACGATCATCCTGTATTACACATCTGAGCACGTGCTCGGTGTGACGAGTGACGCGCTTCGCTGGTCCGAGCTGTACCGGGTCGCCGGATCCCTCGACCCGACGGCGATCAAGGTCGCCTTTGTCTTCGTGCTGATCGGGTATGGGACGAAGGCCGGCGTGGCGCCGATGCATTCCTGGCTGCCTGACGCGCATGCTGAGGCGCCAACCCCGGTGAGCGCGATGCTTTCGGCGAATATGCTCACGGTGGCCGTCTATGCCATCCTACGGTTTAAGGCGGTGGCGGATCGGGCTGTCGGGACGGTGTTCACCGGGAACCTCATGATCGGACTGGGTCTGCTCTCAGTGGCCATCGCAGCCGTACTCCTCTTGGTGCAGCGCGACTACAAGCGTCTCTTCGCGTATTCAAGCATCGAGCATATCGGAATCGCCCTGATCGGGTTCGGCATCGGGGGAGTAGGTGTCTTCGCCGGCGCGTGGCACCTGCTGAACCACGCGCTCGCCAAGTCAACCGCTTTCTACGGGGCAGGGTGGGTGCTGCTGCGATACGAACATAAAATGTTGGATCGGGTGACAGGGCTTCTTCGGCAGATGCCGCTCGCGGGTTCGGCCGTCGTACTTGCCGGTGTGGCGCTGGCGGGCATGCCCCCCTTTGGACTGTTTGCGAGCGAGTTGCTGATCATCATCGGAGCCTATGCGGTCAGGCCCGTGGTGGCCTACCTCTTTTTGTCGCTGCTGAGCCTTGCTTTCGCCACTCTCCTGTATCACGTGCTCCGGATGGCGCTGGGCGAACCGACAGAAACAGGTCGGGCGGTAGGCGCCCGAAGTCGTGTGCTCCTGTCCACAGCGGTCGTGATCAACTTGGCGGCGCTGGGTGCGATCGGGCTCCAGGTACCATCGGACTTGGCCAGTCTGTTGGAGGCTATTACTCGCCTATTGGGTGGACGAATGGTGATTCCATAGTGGCTGACGTAGTTGAGCGTGGAAGAGAGGTGACATGATGTCCGATGTGACGACTCCCGTCGAGAAGCTGCGTGCAGCATTCGGAAAGACCATCGCGGACGTTGCTATCCTTCATGGGATTCCACTCGTACGGGTGGGGAAAGCCGATGTGCCGCTTGTTGCCCATTACCTGCACACCCATCCCGAGCTGCAAGGAACGCTGTCGCTGCTGTGGGCTGTCGATCATCGTCCCCGCGAAAAGCGTTACGAGCTCAGTTACCTGTTCACGCTGTCGGAGCCACGGCAGTGGTTACTGCTGGCTACGGACCTGCTGGGAGAGGACCGGCTGTTTCCCTCCATCACGCCTCACATCCATGCCGCCCAATGGTACGAGCGCGAGATCCGAGACATGTTCGGGTTGATCGCGAATGGGCATCCAGACTTGCGTCGTCTCGTCAGACATGAGCACTGGCCCAAGGGGACACACCCGCTCAGGAAGGACTTCATGTGGAATACCGTGTTGGAGCGTCAACAGGGGCAGTACGCCTTTCGCCACATCGAGGGCGAAGGGGTCTTTGAGGTCCCGGTCGGGCCGATCCATGCGGGGATCATCGAACCGGGGCACTTCCGCTTTTCCGTGGCCGGGGAGCCGGTCCTGCAACTGGAGATTCGGCACTTCTGGAAACACCGCGGAGTGGAGAAGCTCTTCGAAAATCTGTCTCTCGGAACGGGCGTCGCGCTCGCCGAGAAGGTATCCGGAGATACCTCATTCGGCCATAGCCTCTGCTACTGCCAGGCGGCCGAGAGCCTCCTAGGCATCGAGATACCGCCACGCGCCCGGTATCTACGTACCCTGTTCCTAGAGCTGGAGCGGCTGCACAACCACCTCGGGGACGTCGGAGCCATCTGCAACGATACCGCTTACACGTTGGCCCATGCCCATTGCAGCCGCATGAAGGAGCAGATCATGCAACTCAACGATCGTCTCACCGGCTCCCGATTCCTCCGCGCCGTCAACCGCGTCGGCGGCATCGCCGTCGATCTCGATGCCGCCCAGCTCGGCCAGGTGGTCGCCGAACTCAATCAAATCGAAAAGGACTTCACCGAACTGGAATCGATCATCTTTCTCAACGCATCCCTTACGGACCGGTTGGAGACGACGGGCGTCCTCAATGAACGTACCGCCTTCGACCACGGGGTCGTGGGGGTGGTGGGGCGAGCTTCGAACATCAACCGGGACATCCGCCGTGACCGTCCGTTCGCGGCTTACGATGATCTGCAGGTCAACGTAGCCCTTTACCGTTACGGTGACGTGCGGGCGCGGATGCGCGTCCGCATGGACGAGATCCACGAGTCCATCCGGCTCATCAGGGAAGTTCACACACGGGTCCCGCAGGGCTCGATCATGGCCCCATCGGCTCGCGTGCCCGTCGCCGGTGAGTGGGCGCTCTCGGCCGTGGAAGGCTGGCGCGGGGAGATCCTCTATTTCATCATGGCCGGACAGGACGGTGCGATCCACCGGTGCAAGGTTCGCGACCCATCGTTCGTGAATTGGCCAGCCATCCAGTTCGCGGTCCTGGGGAACATCATTCCGGATTTCCCCTTGATCAATAAAAGTTTCAATCTGTCTTACGCGGGGAACGATCTGTAGGGAGGCCAACGATGTTTCGCATCCTGAGAAAAAGCCTGAAAACTCGGATCGTCACGGGACGCTACCAAGAGGCTTCGCCAAGCGACGCCCATGTGTCACAGGAAGCCAGCCGGAAGGCGCGACCCTTTCGCCGGTCGCTGACCATCCGCGAGGTAGACACCGGGTCCTGCAATGCTTGCGAGATGGAGATGAACGCGCTTATGAACCCGATCTACGATGCGGACCGGTTCGGGGTTCACATCGCCGCGTCCCCGCGGCACGCCGACGCACTGGTGGTGACGGGCCCCGTGACGGTCAACATGGAAAAAGCGCTGAAGGATGCGTACCGCACGACGCCCGATCCGAAGCTGGTCATCGCGCTCGGAGACTGCGCCTGTGACTGTGGGATGTTCAAGGGAAGCTATGGGGTCACCGGCCCCGTGGAGCGCCATGTGCCGGTGGACGTGAAGGTCCGCGGCTGTCCCCCGCGACCGGCCGAGATCCTGCAGGTTCTGCAGCGTCTGCAGGGACAGCGCGACTGACCCACAACAGGCAGGCAACGGAGCAATCCTTCCAATCTACATCCGCTTTTCATCCAGCTCGATGTTGTCCACCCACGTGGCGGTACGGGGGAGCTGTTCGACGGGAACGCCACGCTTGGCGGCGATTTCAGCGCGGCGCGCCTGAAAGCGCTGGCGCGCGGCCTCGTCCTTGGGACCGCCGTTCAGGATCCGCTCATTCCACTGGCGAATATCCTCGTCCGTGAGAGGACGGGCATGCGCCTTGACCCAGGCAAGGATCTCCGCATCGGTCACGCCTTGCAGCACGCGCTTTTCGAAGTCTTCCCCTTTGATCTGGAGAAAGTCGAGCAGGTACTTGTCGAACCCGACCGTGATGTAGTTGTAGTCCTGGATCAGGCCGGCGTGGCGCATGCGAATCTTGTCAATGAAGCGCGCCAGGTGCGCCATCCCGCCCAGCAGGATCTTCGGGCTTCGCGGATATTTCTGTGTGATCATGTTGTTAAATCCTTGCCGTGAGTAATCATGTGTATATCCACGAGATGCTCGTTCTGATCAATCGAGTAGAAGATCCGCCACTCACCCACGGCGTATTTGGACAAACCGGGCAGGTCCGGCGCAATCGGCTCGTGTCGGAGATTCTCCACGTTGGAAGCGAGCCACTTGGTCTTGTCGAGCAACCGCTGGGCCACAGCTTTCTCGATCTTGGCCAGATCATCCAGCACGACCGGCCGATAGGCGATGCGGTACCATGCCATGCTTACCACCGCAGACCGAGTTTCTCGGCCACTTCCTCTCCCGTGATGCGCGCGGAGGACGCCAGGGACTGTTTGAGCCGCGCCCGGATCGCCGAGCCCATCTCCATACCCAGGTCGGGATCGCCGAGGAGTTCGCGTAACCGATCGTCCACGATCCCCTTGACCAGTTCCCTGAGCTCCTCCAGCGTGAGGTCCGAGAACTTCATGATGCACGTCCCCGCAATCTGGCTTACAATGAATCCCAGTTAAAACCGCGCAAACCGATCATCAACAGAGCATACGGAGGATGCCATGGCAAAAGCAATCTGGAACGGGGCCGTGCTCGCCGAAAGCAACAAGTGCGAGATCGTCGAAGGCAATCACTACTTCCCGCCCGATGCAATCAAACGTCAATACTTCAAACCGAGCGCAGCGCACACGACCTGCCCGTGGAAGGGCGAGGCCAGCTACTATGACGTAGATGTGAACGGCCAGGTCAACAAGGACGCCGCCTGGTATTACCCATCGCCCAAGGACGCGGCCAAGAACATCACTGGCTATGTCGCCTTCTGGAAAGGCGTCAAGGTAGAGGCCTAGGCCGCACCGTGAAGCGCCTGGCGGGCAAGATCGCGATCGTGACGGGGAGCAGCAGCGGGATCGGCAAGGCGATCGCGTTGACATTCGGCAAAGAAGGCGCAGCGGTGGTCATCGCGGCTCGACGTAAAGATTTATGCGAGAAAACGGTCGCACAAATTCGGAAAGAGGGCGGGGACGCAATGGCGATTCAAACAGACGTCACCGACGAGGCGCAGGTGGAGCGCCTCATCACTGAGACCGTCAAGCGGTACGGGCGGCTCGACCTCCTGGTCAACAACGCTGGGATCGGCGGCGGCGGGCGCATCGAGAGCACCAGCACCGAAACCTTCGATCGCGTATTGAACACCAATTTGCGCGGCACCTTCTTCTGCTGCCGCGCGGGCTTTCGCCAGATGAAACAGAACGGCGGCGGCACCATCATCAACATGTCCAGCGTGGCCGGCGTCCAGGCGTGGACAGGAACCGGCACCTACAGCGCGTCGAAGCACGGCATCATGGCCTTGACGAAATCTCTTGCCGATGAAGGCCGGGCTTACAAGATCAAGGCCAGCGCCATCTGCCCGGGCGGTGTCGCCGACGAACTGGTAGACGCGACACCCGATGAGATCCTGCGCAGCGAGCAGATCAGCCCGTACGACATCGCGGAGACTGCGGTATATCTCGCCACACTCGGCCCTTACACCGTTGTGCACCAGATCATTGTGGACCGTCTGGGCGCGGATTGGTGAGATTATAAGTCGGCTGAGGTCTCGGGCCACACGAGCTGGATGAGGGCCGGCTTCTCTCGCGATCCGTCAAAGTAAGCTCGCACGTCTTCAGTGAGCGCCGCCACATCCACCCCCATATAGATACTGGAAAACTTCTGCAGGCGGTCCAGGGCTGCCTGCGATAGCGTGCGGGCCGGCTCTGACGCGTTGACCAGGCGCTTCAAATTCGCTGCCGCCACCTGGATCAGGGCCTGCAGGAACTGGCCCTGTGGCGAATCGGGACCCACGGCATGCCACAAGCCTTCGAACACCTCGTGGCACTCCCACCAATAGCCATAGTTGTAGAGATCGATGCCGTAGAGGTACCACTCGCTGTCCCACCATTCCTCCGGCGTGAACGGGGACGGCGTCGGTTCCGGCTGGCCGTAAGAATGCCCCTGCCGGTCCCGCCGCGGGTGGGGCGATTGGCCGGGAATGAACCGGTAGGCCGGGAAGGGACGGTCCGTGTAGCGCGGCAACGACATTGTGCGACTATAGCACACCCCGGCTTGACACCAGAGTCCCGCACGAGTAACATGACTCTACCTTTAATACCAGTCCTGCGAGGCTGGGAAGGAGTCTGGTATGGCGCAGGTCGTTGCGCTTCTGCACAGTCGGGTGCCGTTGCCTTCCGGTGGAGATTCCCCGGAAGGTTTTTTTATGCCCTGCGTAGCCTCCCGATGGAAGTGAAGCAAACTTCCCGCACGGTCATGGACGCGCAGGAGATCAACCGGGCCCTGACCCGCGTGGCTCATGAGGTCATCGAGAAGAACCACGGGATCACCAACGTGGCCCTGGTGGGTATTCGGACCGGCGGCGTGTACCTCGCCAAGCGGCTCGCCAAAAAGCTCCAGGAGATCGAAGGGACGGCGGTCCCCGTCGGGGAGCTGGACATCACCCTCTATCGTGACGATCTCAACGCGCGGAAAGAACACCCCGTGCTGCGCAAGACCGACATCCCGTTCGACATCACACACCGCAAGGTGATCCTGGTGGACGACGTCCTCTTCACGGGCCGGACGATCCGGGCCGCCATGGACGGGCTGATCGACCTGGGACGCCCGGGCGAGATCCAACTCGCGGTGCTGGTGGATCGCGGGCACCGGCAGCTCCCGATCAAAGCCACCTATGTGGGCAAGAACTTACCGACCGCACTTGAAGAATCGGTTGAAGTTTATCTGGAGGAGGCGGGGACCCCGGACCGCGTGGTGCTCCTGCCGTGAAACCATGAGCCTCAAGCGCAAAGACCTGCTCGGCATCCAGGACTTGACGGTGGAGGAGATCCAGCTCGTCCTGGAGACTGCTGAGTCCTTCAAGGAGGTCACGGGGCGCGAGATCAAGAAGGTTCCGACCCTCCGCGGCAAGACCGTCGTGAACCTGTTCTTCGAGCCCAGCACCCGCACGCGGACCTCCTTCGAGCTGGCGGCCAAGCGGCTGAGCGCCGACGTGATCAACTTCGCGGCGTCCGCCAGCAGCGTGGTCAAGGGCGAGACCCTGCTTGACACGGCCCGCAACATCGAGGCCATGCAGGCCGACTTCATCATCCTGCGCCACCCGGCGGCCGGCGCGCCGAACATTCTGGCCCGGCTGCTGCGGGCCTCGGTCATCAACGCCGGGGACGGCGGACACGAACACCCGACGCAGGCCCTCCTGGACCTCTACACGCTGCAGGAGAAGAAGCGCGCGTTCAAGGGACTGCGTCTGGCGATCGTCGGGGATATCGCCCACAGCCGTGTGGCCCGTTCCAACATCTACGCCCTCGTGAAGATGGGCGCGGAGGTGCGGGTCGCCGGCCCGCCGACGATGATGCCCCAGGAGATCGAGCGGCTAGGCGTGACCCTGTTCCACAACCTGGATGAGGCGCTGCGCGGCGTGGACGTCATCATGATGCTCCGGCTGCAGCTCGAGCGCCAGGGCATCGCCCTCTTCCCGAGCATCCGCGAATACTCGCGGCTCTACTGCCTCACGCCGGAGCGGATGAAGCTGGCGACCCCGGACGTTCTCGTGATGCATCCCGGGCCGATCAACCGGGGCGTGGAGATCGCCCCGGAAGTGGCGGACAGCGTGTCGTCTGTGATCCTCGACCAGGTGACCAACGGCGTCGCGGTCCGCATGGCGGTCCTCTACCTCTTATCGGGCGCGAAATGACCGTCGTTATCCACAAGGGCCGCGTCATTGACCCGGGCCGGATCAACGGCCCGGCCGACGTCCTGATCCAGGACGGAAAGATCGCGCAGGTCGGTAAGGGACTGGCCGTACCACCCGGTGCCACCGCGCTGGACGCCACCGGCAAGTGGGTCCTGCCGGGATTCGTCGACCTGCACGTGCATCTGCGCGAGCCTGGGTTCGAATACAAGGAGACGATCCAGACCGGCACGGCGGCAGCCGTCGCGGGCGGCTTCACCAGCGTCTGCTGCATGCCGAACACGTCGCCGGTGAATGACAACCAGTCTGTGACGGAGTTCATCCTGGACAAGGCCCGTGCCGCGGGCCTCGCCCACGTGTTCCCCATCGGCGCAATCACGAAGGGGTCCGAGGGCAAAGAGCTCGCGGAGTTCGGGGAGCTGAAGGACGCCGGGTGCGTGGCGGTGTCCGACGATGGCAAGCCCGTCATGAACGGCATGGTGATGCGCCGCGCGCTCGAGTACGCGCGGGCCTTCAACCTCACGGTCGTGGACCACTGCGAGTGCCTGCATCTTTCCGAAGGGGGGGGCATGCACGAAGGGTTGGTCGCCACCGAGTTAGGACTGTCTGGCGTTCCGGCCGCGGCGGAGGACGTCATGGTGGCAAGGAACCTGGCCCTCGCGGAACTGACCGGCGGGCGGCTGCACCTGGCCCATCTCAGCACGGCCGGCTCGGTCCGGATGGTCCGGGAGGCCAAGGCCCGTGGCATCAAGGTCACGGCCGAGGCCTGTCCGCATCACTTTCTCCTGACCGACGAGGCAGTGCGCGAATTCAACACCAATGCGAAGATGAACCCGCCGCTGCGAAGCCGCAAGGACGTGGACGCCATCAAGGCGGGACTGAAGGATGGGACCATCGACGCCATCGCGACGGATCACGCCCCGCACGCGGACTTCGAAAAGCTGCGGGAGTTCGACTATGCCCCCTTCGGGATCGTGGGGTTGGAAACCGCCTGGGGGCTCGCTTTGACGCTGGTGGACGACGGCGTATTGTCGGTCGAACAGGTGGTCGCGTTGCTGACCGTGCAGCCGGCCCGTACGTTCGGTCTCGCCAAGGGCACCCTGGCCGTCGGGGCCGACGCGGACGTGACGATCGTGGACCCCGACGCTCAGTGGGTCGTCGAGCCCGAGCAGTTTCGTTCCAAGGGACGCAACACGCCCTTCGCCGGGTGGAAGCTGAAGGGACGGGTGACGACAACGATCGTCGGTGGGAGGGTTGTCTATCCGTAAGCTCATCGTTGTATGCCAGTGCGTCGAGGTCATCGCGCTGGCGGTCTGGGTGGGGGGACTGGCGGCCATCATCGCGGCTGTCATCCCGGCGGCCTTCAACAGCCCGATCCCGATCGAGACGGGGGGCCGGTTGCTGATGAAGACGTTTCACGGATATGACCGGCTGGTCCTGGTCTCGGCCGGTGCCCTCATGCTCAGCATGCTGGCGCGCGGCGTGGTTGCGAAGGACCTGATCGGCAGACCTGAGTGGGCCATGGCGGAGATCATGGTGATGGTGGCAGTAGGGTTGACCTTTTACCTCAATCCCGAGGTGGTGCGGCTGCAGGAGCTGGCATTCGCCACAACGGAAACTGAGGCGAAAAAAGCGGCATACGATGCCTTTTTCCACTATCATTGGATTGCGCGGATTCTCTATCTCAGCAACCTGGGATTGGGCATGACCCTCCTGTGCATGAAGGTGCGGAAATAGGCGCGGTGAAGCCGGCGGTCCTCGCGTTGGCGGATGGGACCGTGTTCAAGGGCACAGCCCTGGGCGCGCCGGGAGAAACCGTCGGCGAAGTGGTGTTCAACACCGCCATGTCGGGGTATCAGGAAATTCTGACGGACCCCTCGTACCGCGGCCAGATGGTCACGATGACCTATCCGCACATCGGCAATTACGGGATCACCCCGGAGGACGTGGAGTCCTCGCGCCCGTGGTTGGCCGGTTTCATCGTGAAAGAAGCGTGCCCCTATCCGAGCAACTGGCGGAGCCGGCTGACCTTGGACGAGTATCTGTGCCAGCATGGTATCGTGGGGATCCAGGGGATCGACACGCGGGCGCTGACCACACACCTCCGTGACCACGGCTCGCAGCAGGGAGTCATCTCGCATGCGGACCTCGATCCCAAGCGGGTGGTGCGAAAGGCGCGGGAGGCCCCCAGCATCCTCGGCCGGGACTTGGTCAAGGAAGTCACCTGCGCCAAACCCTATAAATGGATGGAGAGCGCCGGTAAATGGAAAGTGGGTGCGGGAGGGGCATCACCAGACGGGGCCCACTCCCGTCAGATGGGTGCGGGAGGGACGAATGGCCGTTTCAAGGTTGTGGCCTATGACTTTGGGATCAAGTACAATATTTTGCGGCGGCTGGTAGATGAAGGCTTCGAGGTCACGGTCGTGCCGGCCTCGACCACGGCCGACGCTGCGGTGGCGCTGAATCCCGACGGGATTTTCCTGTCCAACGGTCCGGGCGACCCGGAAGGGGTTCCCTACGCGGTCGAGGCGGTACGGACGCTGCTCGGCAAGCGGCCCATCTTCGGAATCTGCCTCGGTCATCAGATCATCGGACTCGCGCTGGGATTGCAAACGTATAAGTTGAAGTTCGGGCACCACGGGGCGAACCATCCGGTGCTCGACTTGGAGACTCGCAAGGTGGAGATCACGTCCCAGAACCACAACTTTGCGGTGCGGGGAGGGGAGGTCAGCGGAGCCGGTGCGAAACCAGCCCCGTGGACCACGGCCCATGGCCGCGTGCAACTGACCCATGTCAGCCTGAACGATGACGCCGTCGAAGGCCTGCGCTGTCTCGATCTGCCGGCGTACTCCGTCCAGTACCATCCCGAAGCCTCGCCGGGCCCGCACGACGCGAGTTATCTGTTCCACCGGTTCACCGACCTGATGACGAAAGGAAAGGCATAGCGGACCATGTCAACTCGGCTCGGCATCGCTGCCACGGCACTACTCGCACTGGTCACCGCAGGCTGCATCTCAATTTCCCTCTTCCCGCAGGTCATGCCGCTGCGGGAGAAGACGGTGCAGGGCACTGCCGCGGACAAGATTCTGATGATGGATATCTCCGGGGTCATCTCCGAGAAGGGCTCCAGTAATCCCCTGAGCGAATCGGAAGATTTGGTCGCTCGCATCAAGGAGGAACTGACGCTGGCCGCCGAGGACAGCCACATCAAGGCGCTGCTGCTGCGGATCAACAGCCCCGGCGGGACCGTCACGGCGTCGGACGTCATCCATCACGAGATCAGCGAGTTCAAAACGAAGCGCAAGATTCCCGTCGTGGCCACCATCATGGACATCGGCGCCTCCGGCGGATACTACATCGCCGTCGCCGCCGATCAGATCATCGCCCACCCGACGAGCGTGACCGGCAGCGTGGGTGTCATCATGCTGCGCGTCAACGCGGAGGGCTTGCTCCAGAAGATCGGCGTGGAGGCAGGCGCGATCAAATCCGGCGCGAAGAAGGACATCGGCTCACCCTTCCGTCCGATGAGCGAGGATGAGCGCGCGATCTTCCAAAGCATGATTAACGGGTTCCAATCGCGCTTCCTCGAGGTGGTCACCAAAGGACGGAAGGCCCTGCCGGCCGACCAGCTCAAGCTTATCGCGGACGGGCGCGTCCTCACAGGGCCGCAGGCCGTGCAGTTGGGGCTGGTGGACCAGGTCGGCTATCTGGACGATGGGATCGCGGCGGCCAAGCAACTGGCCGGGCTCGCCGATGCTCGCGTCGTGATGTACGTGCGGCCCGGAACGTACAAAAACAACATCTACTCCCAGGCGCCCGGCACAAGTACTCTGGAAGCCCTGGCGAACCTGGACATCATGGGGCTGGTCCGCGGCGGGACGCCCCAATTCCTCTACCTATGGATCCCCTGATCGCAGACATGATTGGCAGGCGTGATGCCCTTGCCAAGGTACTCCGGCTCACCACAGGGCTGTGCGGAGTGTGCCTGACCGGAGGTCTGCTAGACCTGTTGATGGGCTGCACGCGCGCACCCATCACTGGCCGCGAACAACTGATTTTCTTTTCCGAGGAGACAGAAAATAAGATGGGCATCGAGGCCTACCGGGATGTCCTGCGCCAGTTCCCGCTCAGCACGAACCCGGAGGCCAATGCGATGATCCGCCGCGTCGGCGAGCGGATCGCGGCTGCTGCCAACAAGCCGAGTTATGACTGGGAATTTGCCCTGATCCAAGACGATAAGATCATCAACGCCTTCTGCCTGCCGGGCGGGAAGGTGGCCTTCTTCACCGGCATTCTCAAGCATACGCAGAACGAGGCCGGCGTCGCCACGGTGATGGGCCATGAGGTAACCCATGCCCTCCAACGACATGGCGTCGAGCGGATCAGCCGAGGAATCCTCGAGCAGATTGCGCAGGTCGGCGCGATCGCCGGAGCGGCAACAGGGAGGGTGGATCCCCGGGCGGTCCAGGGCGTCCTGATGGCATACGGCGTCAACGCTTCCTTGCCGTTCAGCCGCGTCCAAGAAAGTGAAGCGGATTACATCGGGCTCCGCCTGATGGCCCAGGCCGGGTATGATCCCCACGAAGCCATCGCCTTCTGGGAGCGGATGAGCGGATGCCCCCGCAACATGATCGGCAAGCTCTGCTTCCGGTCCGGCGCAGGCGTGCCGGAGTTCCTGAGCACGCATCCTTCGGAAGAGACCCGGATCAAGAATATCGAACGCTGGATTCCCGAGGCCATGCACTATTACAACCCGCCTCCTGACGCGCCACCCACCGCTCCTCCGTCCAAGGCCATGGGCTAAACACCGGTGCCCAAGCGTCACGACATCCAGACGATCCTGCTGATCGGTTCGGGCCCGATCGTCATCGGCCAGGCCTGCGAGTTTGACTACTCGGGGACCCAGGCCTGCAAGGCCCTGCGCGAGGAGGGGTATCGCATCGTCTTGATCAACAGCAACCCGGCCACCATCATGACCGATCCGGAGCTGGCCGACCGCACCTACATCGAGCCGATCACGCTCGACGTGGTCGAGGAAGTGATCAAACGCGAACGCCCCGACGCATTATTGCCCACGATGGGAGGACAGACCGCGTTGAATATCGCTGTGGAATTGGCCGCGCGCGGAACACTGGCGAAGCATGGTGTCCACCTGATCGGGGCCTCCGCCGAGTCGATCCAGAAGGCCGAAAACCGTGAGTCCTTTAAGCAGGCGATGATGCGAATAGGCCTGAAGACTCCCGATAGCATCGTCATTCGAGGCCGTGTCGAAACTCCCAACGTGGTCGACAAGATCGGCGGGTTCCCGGTCATCGTGCGGCCCTCATTCACGCTCGGCGGCACCGGCGGCAACATCGCCTACAACCGGGAGGAGTTCGAAGCCTACGCCGAATGGGGGCTCAGCACCAGCCCTGTCGGGGAGATCCTGGTCGAGCGTTCGATCATCGGCTGGAAGGAGTTCGAGCTCGAGGTCATGCGCGATACGAAGGACAACGTCGTCATCGTCTGCCCCATCGAGAACTTCGACCCGATGGGGATCCACACCGGCGACAGCATCACGGTTGCGCCCGCGCAGACCCTCACGGACAAGGAGTACCAGCTCATGCGCGACGCCTCGCTCATGATCATGCGAGAGATCGGCGTGGACACCGGCGGCTCCAACATCCAGTTCGCCGTGAACCCGATGGACGGCGAGCTGGTCGTCATCGAGATGAACCCGCGGGTCTCCCGCAGCTCAGCGCTTGCGTCGAAGGCGACAGGCTTCCCGATCGCGAAGATCGCAGCCAAGCTGGCCGTCGGCTACACCCTGGACGAGATTCCCAACGACATCACCCGCGTGACGAAAGCCTCCTTCGAGCCGAGCATCGATTATGTCGTCGTGAAGATCCCGCGGTTCGCCTTCGAGAAGTTTCCGCAGGCCGATCCGGTCCTGACCACACAGATGAAATCGGTGGGCGAGGTCATGTCCATCGGGCGCACGTTCAAGGAGGCCCTGCAGAAGGCCGTCCGCTCGCTGGAGGTGGACCGCTACGGCTTCGAGCCGCACCCCTCGCTGGCGGAAGGCGATCCGGATGAAGTCGTCGCGCAGATCCGCGAGCGCCTGCGGCGTCCCGATCCGGAGCGGCTGTGGCACGTGGCCGACGGGCTGCGCATGGGGATCTCCGTGGATGAAATCTACGCGCTGACGAAGATCGATCGCTGGTTCCTCAACCAGATGAAGGACATCCTGGCGGTCGAGGATCAGCTTGCACGCGCGAAACACCCATTGCCAACGCCGCTGCTCCGCGAGGCCAAGCAACTGGGCTTCTCGGACCACCGGATTGGCGAGCTGCTCAAGGTCTCGGAAGAGACGATCCGCCGACTACGGAACGATGAAGGAGTGACGGCAGTCTTCAAGCGCGTTGACACGTGCGCCGCCGAGTTCCAGGCGCTGACGCCCTATCTCTATTCCACCTATGAATCGGAATGCGAGAGCCGGCCGGAGGCCCGGCAAAAAGTTATGATCCTGGGCGGCGGGCCGAACCGGATCGGGCAGGGCATCGAGTTCGACTACTGCTGCGTGCACGCGGCGCTGGCCCTGCGCGACATGGGGTACGAGACCATCATGGTCAACTGCAACCCCGAAACGGTGAGCACCGACTATGATACCTCGGACCGGCTCTATTTCGAGCCGCTCACCGAGGAAGACGTCCTCGCCATCGTGGACACGGAACGGCGTGCGGGCACGCTCCTGGGGGTCGTCGTGCAGTTCGGCGGGCAGACCCCGCTGAAACTGGCCTTGCCATTAGAAAGGGACGGCGTTCCCATCCTGGGCACGTCGCCGGATGCGATCGATCGGGCCGAGGACCGTGAACGGTTCAAGACTTTATTGGAGAAACTGGGACTGAAGCAGCCGGCCAGCGGCGCCGCACGGTCAGTCGCCGAGGCCGTCGCCGTCGCGGCCTCGATCACCTATCCGGTGATGGTCCGCCCATCCTACGTGCTGGGCGGCCGGGCCATGGAGATCATCTACGATGAGAAGAGCCTCAACGCCTATGTCGGCCAGGCAATCAAGGCCTCGGTACAGCATCCGGTCTTGATCGACAAGTACCTGGAGGACGCCATCGAGATCGACGTGGACGCCATCTCGGACGGGCGGCGTGTCGTGATCGGCGGCATCATGGAGCACATCGAGGAGGCCGGCGTCCATTCGGGCGACTCCGCCTGCTCGCTCCCGCCGTATTCGCTGTCGCCGGCGATCTTGGATGAGATCCGCCGGCAGGCTGTGGCCCTGGCTCTCGAGCTTCGCGTGGTCGGCCTGATGAACGTACAGTTCGCTGTCCGCGATGGGATCGTGTATGTCCTTGAGGTGAACCCGCGCGCGTCCCGCACCGTGCCGTTCGTCAGCAAGGCCATCGGCGTCCCTCTGGCGAAACTCGCCATGCAGGTGATGATGGGACGCACGCTGGAGCAGATCGGGTTCACCGCTGAGCGGACGCCGAAACATCTCTCCGTGAAGGAAGCCGTCTTCCCCTTCACCAAGTTCCCCAACATCGATGTCCTTCTCGGTCCCGAGATGAAATCGACGGGCGAAGTCATGGGCATCGCCGACGACTTTGGCGCGGCCTTCCTCAAGTCCCAGCACGGGGCCGGTTCCTTCCTGCCCATGCAGGGGCGGGTGTTCATCAGTGTGAAGGACAAGGACAAGGCGGCGACGGTCCCGCTGGCCCGCCGGTTCCTGGAATTGGGCTTTACCATTGAGGCGACGCGGGGCACCGCCGCCTACCTGGCCGAACGCGGCCTCATGGTGGACACGGTGAACAAGGTCAAGGAGGGCAGGCCGCATTGCGTGGACCACATCAAGAACGGGGAGATCCAGCTTGTCATCAACACGGTGGGGGACAAGGTCTCCCAGGCGGACTCCGCGTCCATTCGCCGGACCGCGTTGGTGCAGAACGTGCCCTACCAGACCACGATGGCCGGCGCCCGTGCGACTCTCATGGCCATCGAGGCGGGCTTGAAACGCAAGCTCACCGTCAAGCCCCTGCAGGAGTACTACGCAGTAGGAACGAAGTATAGCGAGGAACGAGCGTGAAGATCCCGATCACGAAGAAAGGATACGCGGCGTTGCAGGCCGAGCTCGAGCGGTTGAAGAAGGTCGAGCGCCCCAAGAACATCAAGGAGATCGAGGAGGCACGGGGCCACGGCGACCTGAGCGAGAACGCGGAATACCACGCCGCCAAAGAACGCCAGAGCCACATTGATGCGCGGATCCGCGACCTGGAGCACAAGCTGGCGGAGGCGCAGATCATCGACACCTCGAACCTTTCGACTGAGAAGGTCGTCTTCGGCGCGACCGTCACGGTCAAAGATATGCAAACTGAGACAGAGCAGCGCTACACACTCGTCGGCCCGGACGAAGGCGATCTGAAAAACGGCAAGATCTCGGTCCAGTCACCGGTCGGGCGCGCCCTCATCGGCAAGCGCGTGGGGGATACCGTCGAGGTCAAGACCCCGGCCAAAGTCGTGGAGTACGAAGTGCGCAACATCTGCTTCGAGGACAGCTAGCCCCTTCCATGGCACGGTCGCCGGACAGCCCTGAATCTGTCCCGCCGCCCATCATCACCCTGCTGACGGACTTCGGCGCCGCCGACGTCTTCGTCGGCAGCATGAAGGGCGTGATCCTCGGGATCAACCCGCACGCCCAGATCATCGACCTGACCCATGACATCCCCGCCCACAACATCCGCGCCGGCGCCTATCTCCTGCATTCCGCGTCCCGTCACTTTCCACCCGGCACGATCCATGTGGCAGTGGTGGACCCGGGCGTCGGCAGCGAGCGCAGGCCGTTGCTCGTGACCACACGCTCGTACCATTTCCTGGCGCCCGACAACGGTCTCCTGAGCTACATCCTTGCAGCAGAACCGAAAGCTGAAATCCGCGAGCTGACGGCGAAGCAGTACTTCCTGGGCACGGTCGGCTCGACGTTCCATGGCCGCGACCTCTTCGCGCCGGCAGCCGCGTGGCTCTCCCTGGACGAACCGACCGACGCCTTCGGGCCACGGATCGACGATCCGGTCCGCTATGAAGTGCGCCAGCCCACGTTAGAAGAAGGCCGGCTAGTGGGTGAAGTCCTGCACGTTGACCGCTTCGGCAATCTCATTACCAACATCAGCCAGACCATCTTGCGCGAGGCCTTGGGAACGGCCGAGTGGGCAAGGGTCCAGGTGCGCATCAGGAACACCGACGTGCAGGGCCTCCGGCGTTTCTACGCCGACGCGCCGCCGAAAACCCTGGCGGCGCTAATCAACAGCGATAATCTTTTAGAGCTGTTCTGCAACCAAGGCCGGGCGGATGAGCTGGTGAAGGCGGAGATCGGCGAGCGCGTCGAGGTGAGGATGGCGTGAGCGCTCTGCCGCGGGTCCACACCGCCCAAGCCGGGTCTCCGCGTCAACGCGGCGAGGGGCTCCGTATCGGGGTCGTCCGGTTCCTCCCGCGGGGCGTCAGCAAGAGAGACTATGCCCGGAAAAACTACTTCGATGTCTGGCTCCCGTCTCTGGCCCCCAGCCGGCCATTGCTCTCGCGGTTTTTGAAATCCGGGATGCCCATCACGACCTTCTTCCGACAATTCCGGAAGGAGATGGAGGGCACGGAACCGCGCCAGGTGATCAAGCTCCTGGCGGAGATCGCCAAACGAACGCCGATCGCCATCTGCTGTTATTGCGAGGATGAAGCCCGGTGTCACCGCTCGGTGCTCATCGAGCTCATTTGCAAGGCGAATCACTCATATTGATCAATAAGTCCAACAGGGGAGGGGATACCATGACAAGCACGTGGCAGACGCTGGGGTTGGGCGGGTTCGTGCTGGCGGCGACGCTGGCCTTCACGGCAGGCACGTCGCAAGCGATCGAGCAGAGCGAGCAGGGCAAACGTGAGATGCACGAGCAGATGAGAAACGAGATGCGCCAACTGGAGGACAAGCACGAGCAGGACCGGCGCTCGCACCAGGACAAGTGCAAGCAAGACATGCGGGCCATGGAGGACCGGCATCATAGCGAAAGAGAGGCGCTGCAGCAGAAATACATGGGCAGCAAGAAATGAAATAGTCGTATGGTTGCGCTCAAGACATTGCTCTTCACGACCCTGGTCCCCGGGACGGTGACGGTCCTTGTTCCGTATCTTTTGCTCTCTTGGGACATCCAGGTCTTCTCCTTTGAGCTCGGCGCCATTCGGTTCTTGGGACTGCCTCCGATCCTGCTGGGCGCCGTGACCTATCTGTGGTGTGCCTGGGACTTCACCTTCACTGGTCGAGGCACACCCGCGCCGATCGACCCGCCGAAGGAATTAGTGGTGAAAGGCCTTTATCGCTACGTGAGAAATCCGATGTATGTGGGCATCACGCTCATCCTGCTCGGGGAGGCCTTGCTGTTCGAGGCGGCAGTCCTGTTCCTCTATGCCGGACTCCTGCTTGTGTGCGCCCATCTGTTCATCGTGTACTACGAGGAGCCAACCTTGCGGCGATTGTTCGGGGCATCATACGAGTCGTATTGCAAATCTGTATCCCGGTGGACTCCTCGCCTGCCGTGAGACGCCTTCCCTGCATTGGTTTCCTCCTTCTCTTTTTCTTCACCTCGGTCCATGCCGAAGAAGCGGCAATTCTCCCCGGCGACAACCTGGTCGTCGAGGGCATCCCTAGAGTGCCGGCCACGCTCGCCGAGACGGTGAGCCGGTACACCGAGTTCCGTCGTGCGGCCTTCTTGAGCTGGCACCCGAGCAAGCGCGAAATGCTCGTCCGCACGCGCTTCGCCGAGACGGTGCAGTTGCACCAGGTCCGGTTCCCGGGCGGGGCCCGCACGCAACTCACCTTCTTCTCCGATCCGGTCCATAGCGCCTCGTACCCGCCGAAGGACGCGCGGTGGTTCATCTTCAGCAAGGATACCGGCGGGAACGAGTTCTACCAGTACTATCGTTATGATCTGGACTCCGGCGACGTGATCCTTCTGACCGACGGCAAGTCCCGGAACACCTCCGCCGTCTTTTCGAATTCCGGTGATCGGCTGGCCTATAGCTCCACCCGGCGGAACGGGAAGGACACGGACCTCTACGCCCTCAAACCAGCCGATCGCAGCAGCGATCGACTGCTGGCCCAACTGGAGGGCAGTGGGTGGCGGGCCCTGGACTGGTCGCCGGACGACCGCACGCTGCTCGTCCTGGAGTTCATCTCTGCCAACGAGAGCTACCTGTGGCTGTTCGACGCAGCGACCGGGCAGCGCACTCTGCTCACACCCAAAGGCGGCGCCGAGCCGGTATCCTACGGCGGGGGACGGTTCTCGCGAGACAGGAAGGGGCTGTACGTCACGACGGACCGCGACGCGGAGTTTCACCAACTCGCGTACCTGGACCTCGCAACGAAGAAGCATACCGCTCTGACGGGCCACATCACCTGGGGGGTCGAGGATTTCGACCTGTCGCGGGACGGGAAATGGCTGGCCTTCGTCACCAACGAGGACGGCGTGAGCGTGTTGCATGTGCTCGAGACGGCGACCGGGCAGGAACGGCCGGTCCCGAAGTTCCCGGTCGGCGTCATCGGCGGGCTCCAGTGGCACGCCAACAGCACCGAGCTCGGCGTGACCTTCGAATCCGTGCGCACCCCGGCCGACGTGTACTCGTACAACGTCACCACGGACACCGTCGAGCGCTGGACATACAGCGAGACGGGTGGCCTGAACACCGCGACTTTCCCCGAGCCGGAGCTGGTCCGCTGGAAGAGTTTCGACGGGCGAACGATTTCCGGATTCCTGTACCGTCCGCCCGTACGCTTCACCGGCAAGCGCCCGGTCGCCGTGAATATCCACGGCGGCCCGGAAAGCCAGGCCCGCCCGCATTTCCTCGCGCGGCAGAACTTCTGGCTCAACGAGCTGGGGGTCGCCCTGCTTTACCCGAACATCCGCGGGTCGGCCGGGTACGGCAAGACCTTCCTCAAACTCGACAACGGCCAACTCCGGCAAGACGCCTACAAAGACGTCGGCGCGCTGCTGGACTGGATCAGAACCCGGCCGGAACTGGACGCCGATCGCGTGATGGTGTGGGGCGCGAGCTACGGCGGACACGTGACGCTGATGGCGGGCACGCTCTACAACGACCGGGTCCGTTGCCTGCTGGACATCGTCGGCATCTCCAATCTCGTGACGTTCCTGCAGGCTACCGAAAGCTACCGGCGCGACCTGCGCCGTGTGGAGTACGGGGATGAGCGCGACCCGGAGACGCGCGCGTTCATGGAGCGGATCGCGCCGGTGCACAACGCGGACAAGCTGAAGAAACCGCTCTTCGTCGTCCAGGGCAGGAACGACCCGCGCGTGCCACTGAGCGAGGCCGAGCAGATGGTCTCGACCGTCCGGAAGAACGGCACGCCCGTCTGGTACCTGCTGGCCAAGGACGAGGGGCACGGCTTCTCGAAGAAGAAAAACGTGGACTACCTCTTCTACGCATCGGTCCTGTTCGTCCAGGAATACCTGCTGAAGTGAGTCGCCTCCTCTAAACACTCACCTGCCACTTTAACAATTCGCTCGTAATCCCATACCCAGCCGAGAATCGAAAGCTGAAGAAATCTTCATGCTTCCTTCATAAATCATTCATCTTCGCCGAGTAGTCTGCCTCCCATGCCTGATCGACAACCTTCGTACCAAAGGAGGATACCCATGAAGCCGAGAGTCTCGTGGGCCTTGATGACGCTTTCCGCAAGTGTGATGGCTCTTGGGCTGGCGGCCTGCACGGTCACCCGAAACTGGCAGTACCCGCCCGATCCCCCCGGGACGCTGCTCAGCGTCAAAGGGTCGAGAACCCTTCCCGTGACTGTGGTGGTGCTCCCCCTCCGCGATCTCCGCGGAGCGAACGTCGAGCGAGGAAGCGGGCGGTTGGCCCTCCCCTTGGTCCCGTATGCCGTGAACTCGTTCGACCGCCCGGAAACCGTTCAGGATCCGGAAGGGGTGCGGCTGATCCGCATGAACCCATCGCAAGACTTCGCCATGGCGATCGCGAGAGAACTGCGACATGCTGGCATCTTTTCGACGGTTAGTTTCGCCGAATCGCTCACAACGAAGCCGGATCTCGTCCTAAGCGGGACGATCCGCTCCACCAACTGGCGGCGATCCTTCACCACTTACGGGCTAGGGCCCCTGGGGCCTTTCTTCTGGATTTTAGGCGCTCCCATGGGGAAGGCCACCAATACGGTCGCCATGGATCTCCAACTCACGCCGGCGAATGAGCCGTCCCGCGCGATGTGGCAATTCACGATGGAATTCGAGGACAACCACCTGTTCGGCATCTATTACGGGATGGAACAATCAGTGGAGAACTATGCCAATGCCGTACAGGAGACTCTCAAGCCCGCCATCAGCAATCTGGTCAAGATCGCAACCGAGCATCCTGAGCTGTTGCGGCCTGGTTCAGCAGCAGGCGTGAGCACTGCCCAGAGTCACTAGTGGTTCAGGAATGAGGAGGATGCCATGAAACAGCCTACCATGCTACGAGTCGTAGTGAGTATAACCGCTTGTCTCGTCTTGGTGAGTCCCTATGTGTTCGCTGCAGGGGATCAAGAGCTTAGCAAAACCGCGCCGATAGTCCGCATCATGCAGTCCGGCGATAGCCTGGAACTCGTATTCCACGAGGACAGCGGCACGCCGATCAAGGAAACTATTCCCATTCATCGCGTGGGCTCCGTCAGGTACTTCAGCGCCGGCATCGGTTTGGAGGAACGCTCGGCCCACTATCCGGCGTTTCCTCTCAAGCTGGTCTTCGTAGCCGGTCCCAAGGCCTATTTGAGCCAAGTGTCGGTCACGATAACGGATCGGCAGGGGAAGGTTCATCTCCAGATCCCGCCCAAACAGGTCACTGGACCATGGCTCTTTGTCGATCTGCCTCCCGGGAACTACGACATCTCTGCGGAAGGGCCGGGGAAGGCCTCAATTAAGGAGCACGTGACGCTCTCGGCCAAAGAGACCAAGACCATCTATCTACGGTGGAAGGAGGAGACGGCATGATGAACCAAGGCCAGCGAGTCATTAGCATGGCAGCAATGGTGGGACTGCTTGGAGCCCTCGTGCTAGCAGGCTGTTCCACTAAAAACGTCGCGGTCACTACCGCAGATAACCCAACGACGCCAGGGCAGGCCGAAACGAAAGCCGCTGGTAATGCGCCCTTGAAAGGTTTTTCGAAAAATCCTGTCGAGGAGCAAGTGACACAGCCGGCACCGATGGTCATGGCCAAGGCCGAGCAGCCTACAAGCCAGGTCCGCAAGGGCAGTGAAGTGGCATCGCAAAAGCTCGCGGACATCTATTTCGCGTTCGACCGCTGGGGGCTCTCCTCAGACGGCAAGAAGTACCTCGTTGAAGATGCCGAGACGCTGAAACAACACCCCGAGGCGAAACTCGTGATCGAGGGCTACTGCGACGAGCGCGGGAGCCATGAATACAACCTCGTGCTGGGGGAGAAGCGGGCGCAGGAAGCCACGCGGTACCTCGAGACCCTCGGGATCAAGAATCCCCTGAAAGTCATCAGCTACGGGAAGGAGCGTCAGGTCTGCACCGAGCAAGATGAATCGTGCTACTGGAAAAATCGCAGAGCCCACTTGCTGATCGAAACCGGGAAGTGAGGTGACGTCATGAAAGAAAAAGCAATGCTCTTGCTTGCAGGGATGCTGGTGATGCTGGCCACCTCGGGGGCCAAAGCCTACGCCGAAGAGATGCTGGGCGGCGAGCCCAAAGAGTTCCATGCCGCGATCATCACGATGGGCAAACATACCGTGATCCTGCCCTCGGCTATCATTGTGGACGAGAAGGCAAGGCGCCAGCCGATGGAGCTCGTCGTGACCAATGACACCAAACACAAGCACGGCTTCGCGATCGACAAGTTGAACGTGAAGGAAGTCTTGAAGCCCAATGAGACAAAGACGATCAAGATTTCGGTGACGGACCTAGATTCCTTAGGTGGGTCAGAACAGAGCGCGTATCGAATCTATGATCCGCTTGATCACAAGACGGTGACGGGTCAGTTATACGTCCGACGCTAGTGGCCGGTGAGGAGGTAACCATGCAATGCCCACGGTGTCGAGGACTGATGGTACCGGATCAATTTTTCGATTTGATCAATGACGGCGGGTATTGGACATTCGATGGCTGGCGGTGCCTCTGCTGCGGAAACATTCTGGACACCGTCATTTTGAGAAACCAGCAAGCTACCGTGATGAAGGCTTCTGAGAATGTACGCCTCGTCACGGAAGACAACTTGGACGCTCTTGTACACGATTCAGGTGTTCTGGTTTCCTCAGCCAAATGAATGTGTGTCCGAGAAGTTCCCGCAGGGTGATATCCTTCTAAAGGGGCGGCATCACATGCCGCTCTGTGTCTTTAACAGAAAGGCAGAGCCATGGCACAATCAGCACCAGAGATCCCGATGCGTCAAATGTCGAAGCACAAAACCGTACAAAAGCCATCTTCGGACGGGAACCAGCAGCATGACGAGCAGCTCTACGCCAGGGTCGCTGAGAAAGCCTACGAGTTATTCGAACGACGGGGCGGAGAACATGGCCATGACGTGGACGATTGGCTGGAAGCCGAGCGATGTGTCGTGGAGGAGCTGTGTTAGGGGCTCCGGCAGGACCGCCCCTGAGCGAAAACGCGTGCGGTTCGATGCCGATTGTCGTATCATCAAGCAGCAGGGGATCGAGCCACTGACCACATGAGGCTTCTGCTCGTCGAAGACGACCCCAATCTGGGCCGGTTCATTCAAAAGGGTCTCCAGGAGGAGCGCTACGCCGTCGACGTGGCCATGGACGGCGAGGAAGGTTTCCTGCTGGCGAGCGTCAACGCCTATGACCTGGTCATCCTGGACATCATGCTCCCAAAACTCGACGGCCTGAGTGTCTGCCGCAAGCTCCGCGTCGAACGCAAGAGCACGCCAGTCCTGATGCTCACCGCACGGGAGACTGTCGAGGACAGGGTGGCTGGGCTCGACACGGGGGCGGATGATTACCTGACCAAACCCTTCGCGTTCGCCGAACTCCTGGCACGTGTGCGGGCGCTCTTGCGGCGGGGAAGCGCCATGCCCGCCGGACGACTCAAGGCGCTCGATTTGGAACTGGACCCGATGTCGCATCGGGTGTGGCGCGCGGGCCAGGAGATTCCCCTCACGAACAAAGAATTCTCGCTACTAGAATATTTGCTCCGGAATGCGAATCAAGTCCTCACACGCACGGCGATCATCGAACACACCTGGGACATTCACTACGACTCCATGACCAACATCGTGGACGTGCACATCCGGGCCCTGCGCGCCAAAGTAGACCGCAACTTTCCTCCTCCGCTCATCCACACCGTGCGCGGCGTCGGGTACGTGCTCAAGACAGAGGAGGACTGACCCATGTCCTCCTTCCGGAGCCGGATCCGCCTCTCGGCTCTCCTGCTGATCGGCTCGCTGCTCGTCGCCTTCAGCGTACTGCTCTACTCCGGGCTGTCCATCATCCTGCACCGGTACCTGGATGCGCGCCTGCTGGCGTTCGGGGAGGCCTGGGCTGAATTCATCGAAGACACCACCGGCTCGCTGCCTGAGTCTGCCGGTCAGACCGCCGCATCGGGCCTTCATGGGCAGGACAGCGACGAGGACCGGGAACTGCGGGAAGTCGCCCTCTCGATTACGGTTCATGCCACAGACGGGTCGGTCGTATGGAAGGGCCCGGCTGCCCGGATACTCCCTGCTCTGCCAGCGGCGACTCTATCAAATGTTCTCCGCGGCGAAACCGTCTACGACACGATCGAGGTTCCAAACGCCCCATCGATCCGGCGAATTTCGTTGCCCGTGTTCCGTGACGGCAAAGTCAAATATATCCTCCAGACCGAGTCCTCCATGCATTTCATCGAGCACGCGCTCCGGCAACTCGGCATGCTGTTGGTGGTGATTTCGATTTCAATTCTAGCCATGGCCTGGGTCGGCAGCCGCTGGGTAGCGGATCAGGCCTTGACGCCGGTCGAGGCCCTCAGCTCTACGGCCGAGCAGATCTCAGGATCCTCTCTCAAAACGCGTGTCTCCCTGAACGCGCCCTATGCGGAGTTTCAGCGGCTGGCCCGCGCCTTTAACGCAATGCTCGAGCGCCTTCAACACGTCTTCGAAGCCCAGCGCCGCTTTATCGCGGACGCCGCGCACGAGCTCAAGACTCCACTGACGGTGATCATGGGCAGCCTCGAGGTGACGCTGAAAAAAGCGCGGTCGGCCCAAGAGTACCGCGAAGTTCTGGTCAGCAATCTCGGACAGGTTGAGCGCTTGATCGCGTTGACACGCTCCTTGTTGACGATGGCTCGGTTTGCAGGCGAGCGTCCTCCGCTTCACGTCACATCCCTGACCATCGAGCCGTTGGTAAAAGATCTGGTTGGGGAGCTGGCCGTGCTGGCCGAGAATCGCCATATCACGCTTGCGGTTGACGCGCGGCCAGCCCCTCCGGTACTGGGTGATGAAGGATGGGTCCGTCACATGCTGATTAATCTCTTGGACAACGCGCTCCGCTATACATCGTCGGGCGGCACTGTGACGGTGAGTATCGAAGAAGTTGGAAATACGGTGGTGATCGCAGTCCAGGACACGGGACCCGGCATCGCGCCGGAGCACCTGCCACATCTGTTCGAGCGGTTTTACCGGGCGGAGAGCGCAAGGGACCGGGAATCAGGCGGCGTCGGGCTGGGTCTCGCGATCGTGAAGGAAATCGCCGAGGCGCACGGGGGCACGGTCCGGGTTGCGAGTGAGGTCGGCAAGGGATCGGTGTTCACCGTGACGCTTCCGGCTGCGAAGCGCGAGGCTTAGCGCGGCCAACCTGTCTTCGCAAACTCCAATGGGGGCCCACCATGCGCCAAGTTAGACCTGCGGTTCTCAGTCCGGGCCTGTATCTCATTCTTCTTGTCCTACTGTCTTTCGTATGCCTGGGTGCCGAGCCCGGACAGTTCGGGACGCCGAAGGGTGACGAAGGCACACGGATCTTTAGGGCTACGGAGCATCCGAACTATAGCGGCCAATTCCGGTTGACCGGGGGAGGCACGGTCTTGGTCGGCAGTATGCGCGACCTCCCACCGTGGGATCACCTGGATTACAACGGCAAGCGACTCAATCCGGTCCCCGGCAGGATTTCGATTGAAGTTGATGAGCGGGCCAACACCGGCGTGGTCCTGGTGGAGTTCGCCGAGGGGACAGACCGCTATCGCATTGTCTTCGACCGATTTGCGGGGACCGCTCCGTATCAGGACGGCGGGATCGCGACCCGCGTGTATGAGCACGGGGACTCCGGAAACGGCGATCCACTCTATCCAAAGACTTGGCTCTACCTGGCGGGATGGGGCAAGGCGGATGTGTTCAAGAACGGCGATCTCCTGCTCAAAGACTATGCGGCGCACTTCATGGTGATGGAACGGTCCCGGGACCCGAAGACCCACGAGGTCCGTTATCCGATGAAGCGGTCCCTCCCTGGCGGGGAGACCGATCCAGCCGGGATGGAGATCGACCTGTGGGTGCGATCAAAGGACCAGAACACTAAAAACTTTCCGCCCTTTGAGACTTTCATCCATCTGTATTGGGAGGAAGTGACGTGGCGGTAGGGACGGAGCATATCAACCGTCAAGATGATAAAGGCTTTTTTTAGCTCTTGATGCCCGTGACTATTGTCAGCAGCATCGCGGTCACATACATGAGGCTCAAACCTGCAAACACTCCTGTCGCGGTTTGCATCTTCCTTGTTGCGGTATAGAAGATCGCGACGAGAGAGAAAATCACATACAACAGCGAGCCGGCCGCCAAGGCATAAAAGATTATCGAGAGATAGGTCGAGACCACCAGGCCGCTTATCACGGCGCCAACGCAAGTCGGCAGGCCGGCCACCAATCCCATAAGGACAACTTCCTTGACGGCAAGTCTCGACTTTCCTGCTGATGCGATAATGGCAAAACCTTCGGTGCCGTTATGGAGCGCGAACCCCCCAACCAGAAGCCCATTCAGGACCCAGGCCCCTTGGGCATAGCTTGCACCTATGGCCAATCCCTCTCCGAGATTATGCAGGCCTAAGGCCAGTGCGATCATATAAGGCAGGGAAAGACGGAAGGCTTCCGATCTGTTTCTTCCCTGGTGCTGCTCAAAAGCGACGAGGCCCACAAAACCAATGAGCACACTGCCGAGGAAGACGAGCCACGAAAGAGGGTCTTGCGCCGCCGTCTGTTCAACGGCCTCATGCATCAGATCAAAGAAGAGATAGACAAGAATTCCGGTCGCGATGCCTGTGAGAAATCCCTCCCAGGACCGATTCGAGACTGTAATAGCGAGGAGGGCAGCAGCGAGCCCGACATAGATCGGGATGACTCCCGCTATGCCCCCGAGCCCGATCAGATGCCACACGTTCTCTAGTGTCATCGCGTTCTATGATCTTGAATTTGATTCTCAATTTACTAAAACTCCACCCACTTTGTCAAGGCCTTTTTCCTCCCTCCTTACGCCCCGGACGGGGGGGCAGGACCAGCCCGATCGCCGTCGCCACGATCTCCACCATCCTGCGCAATTCCTTCATTGTGGTGCTCAGCGGCGGCATTAGGACGATGACGTTCCCGAGTGGCCGGATGAGCAGGCCAAGCCGCCTGGCCTCCGCCGCCACGCGCATGCCGACACGCTCGGTCGGCGGGTAGGGCGCCTTCGTCTTACGGTCCCGTACCAGTTCGATCCCGACGATAAAGCCGAGCTGGCGAATGTCGCCGACGTGCGGATGTTGGCCGAGCGGTTGCAGGAGGCGATGGAGCGCCGCGATCTTGGGACGGAGCTTTTGCAGCGTGCGCTCCCGCGCAATGACGTCCAGGTTGGCCAGCGCCACGGCGCAGCCCAGCGGGTTGCCCGTATAGCTGTGACCGTGGAAGAAGGTCTTGAACTCCTCGTAGCGGCCGAGGAACGCCCGGTAGATACGCTCGGTCGTCAACGTGGCGGCAAGGGGCAGATATCCGCCGGTCATCCCCTTGCTGATCGCCATGAGGTCCGGCTTCACGCTCTCGTGCTCGCAGGCGAACATCCGACCCGTGCGGCCGAAGCCGGTGGCCACTTCATCAGCGATCAGCAGCACCCGATAGCGTGAGCACAACCGGCGGAGTCTGGTCAGGTAGCCCGGCGGCATCGTGATCATACCGCCGGCCGCCAGCAACATCGGCTCGACAATCAGCGCCGCGATGTGCCCATGGTGCCGTTTGAGCACGTCTTCCACCGCATCCGCGCAGGCCACCCGACATTGCGGGTAGGTCAGGTTCAGCGGACAGCGGTAGCAGTAGGGCGCGTGGGCTTCGTAGGTCGGGAAGAGAAGCGGCTTGAACCGCTCGTGAAAAAGCGGGACGCCACCCACGCTGACGGCCCCAAGCGTGTCGCCGTGGTAGGCCAACCCCAGGTGCAGGAAACTCTTCTTGGACTTGTCAGGGCCGCCCCGTACTTGCCAGTACTGGTAGGCCATCTTCAGGGCCACTTCCACCGCCGTTGATCCGTCGTCCGAATAGAAGACCCGCGTGAGCCCTTGCGGCGCTAGGGCCACCAGGCGGCTCGCCAGCTCGATGGAGGGGACGTTGGCCAGTCCCAGTAGCGTGGAGTGCGCAATCTTCCTCAGTTGCGCCGCGAGCGCGCGATCCAGCTCCCGCTTGCGATGGCCATGGAGATTGACCCAGAGCGAGGAGACCCCATCCAGGTAACGGCGGCCGTCGGTGTCTTCCAGATAGACGCCACGGCCCCGTTCAATGATGAGGGGCCGCTCGTGCTCCCACTCACGCTGCTGGGTGAAGGGATGCCAGAGGTGGCGGTGATCCTCCGTCTGAAGCCTCGCGGTGCGGGTCGGGGAAGCCATGAAGATGGGCCATTATAGGGAGGGGAATCGTCTTTGACAATCTGCGTGAAAACTATTATAATCAGCGAGCTTCGGAGTTCAAAAGGACCCCCATTTTGCAGGCACTGATCCGGAACTTTTCCATTATCGCCCACATAGACCACGGGAAGTCGACACTCGCGGACCGGTTGCTCGAATACACCGGGGCCATCAGCGCCCGGGAATCGCGCGAGCAGATCCTAGACGCGATGGACTTGGAGCGAGAGCGGGGGATCACCATCAAGGCCCACACGGTCACCATCCGGTACAAGGCCGACGATGGGAACGAGTATCTCCTGAACCTCATCGACACGCCGGGCCACGTGGACTTCACCTATGAGGTCTCGCGGAGCCTGGCCGCTTGCGAGGGCGCGTTGCTCCTGGTGGATGCCTCTCAAGGGGTCGAGGCGCAAACGATCGCCAATGCCCACTTGGCGATTGAGAACCACCTCACCGTCATCCCGATCATCAACAAGGTCGACCTAGCCAGCGCCGACGTCGAGGGGACCAAGCGGCAGATCGAGGATGTGCTGAGCTTGGACACGCATGACGCGATCCTGACGAGCGCCAAGGCCGGAGTCGGCACCCAAGAGGTGCTCGATGCAATCGTGACGCGCATCCCGCCGCCGTCGGGCGACCCGAACGGGCCGCTCAAGGCACTCGTGTTCGATTCCTGGTTCGACAATTACCAGGGCGTGACGGTCCTGGCGCGCGTGGGTGACGGCGCCATCGAGCCGGGCATGAAGGTCCGCATGATGGGCAGCGGCAACGTGTTCGAGATCCAGGAAGTCGGCATCTTCACGCCCAAGCGGGTCAAAGCGGAGCGGCTGGCTACGGGGGAGGTGGGCTACGTGGTGGCCGGCATCAAGCGCCTCGGAGATACCCGCATCGGCGATACGATCACCGACGCCAGCCGCCCGACGGCGAAGCCCTATCCCGGGTATAAAGAAGCCAAGCCGATGGTTTTCTGCGGACTGTATCCCACGGACAGCGACCTCTTCGAGGATTTGCGGGACGCGCTCGAGAAGTTACGGCTGAATGACGCCAGTTTTGTGTACGAGCCTGAAACGTCGCTAGCGCTTGGCTTCGGCTTCCGTTGTGGGTTCCTAGGGCTGCTCCACATGGAGATCATCCAGGAGCGGCTGGAGCGGGAGTACACGCTGGAGCTCATCAGCACGACACCCACCGTGGTGTACCGTGTGACGACGACCAAGGGCGAGGTGCTGTACATCGACAATCCGACCAAGCTGCCTGAGTCCAACCACATTGAACTGTTCGAGGAACCGTTCATCAAGGCCACGATCATCACACCGGAAGCGTACGTCGGCAATCTATTAGCCCTGTGTCAAGAGCGGCGGGGCACCCAGAAGGGCCTGACCTACTTGAACCCCACGCGGGTCATGATGACGTATGAGATGCCGCTGAACGAGATCGTGCTAGACTTCTATGATCGCCTGAAGTCCAAGACGCAGGGGTATGCCTCCCTGGACTATGAGATCATCGGCTACCAGCCGTCGGACCTTGTGAAAGTGGACATCTTATTGAACGGGGAGAGCGTGGATGCGCTGTCCTTCATCGTCCATCGCGATAAGGCGGTCGCCCGTGGGCGGCAAGTGGCCGAGAAGATGAAGGAACATATCCCGCGCCAGATGTTCGAGGTGGCCATTCAGGCCGCCATTGGCAGCAAGATCATCGCGCGGGAGACCGTGGGAGCCATGCGCAAGAACGTCACGGCAAAGTGCTACGGAGGCGACATCACTCGTAAAAGGAAACTATGGGAGAAACAGAAGGAAGGCAAGAAAAGGATGAAGCAGGTCGGGCGGGTGGAAGTGCCGCAGGAGGCCTTCCTGGCTCTGCTGAAAGTGACGGAGTAGTCGTCCCGTCGATCGAGCCGGCGCCGATCACCGGGGCCCCCGCCGAGGGGGAGCGGACCGAGTCCGTCCGCAGCAAGCCCCTCTGGCGCGAGTACGGCGAGGCGATCCTCATCGCTATCATCCTGGCGCTGTTCATCCGGACCTTCATCGTCCAGGCCTTCAAGATCCCCTCCGGCTCCATGGTGCCGACCCTGACGATCGGCGACCACATTCTTGTCACAAAATTCCTGTACGACTTCAAACTGCCGTACTGGGACACGATCCTGATCCGGTTCTCCGAGCCCCAGCGGGGTGACATTATCGTGTTCAAGTTTCCGGAGGACGAGAGCAAGGACTTCATCAAACGCGTGATCGGCCTGCCCGGCGACACGGTGGAAATCCGCAACAAGCAGGTCTCGATCAACGGACAACCCCTGGTGGAGCCCTACGTCCAGCACCTGGACCCGAACATCCTTCCCCACCAGGTCCAGCCGCGCGATAATCTCGGCCCGATGAAAGTCCCTCCGGACTCCTATTTCGTCATGGGCGACAACCGCGATCAGAGTCTCGACAGCCGCTTCTGGGGCTTCGTCAAGCTGGAGAAAATCAAGGGCAAGGCGTTCCTGATCTACTGGTCCTGGAACGGGCAGGGGGCGCTCGCCCACTGGGTTCGCTGGGAGCGCCTGGGGAAGACGATCCAATGAAGAAGGACGCCCTGCGGGCCTACATCAAGAAGTTCAAGAACGGGAAGGTCCTGGTCGTCGGCGACCTGATCCTGGACCATTACATCTGGGGAGGGGTCAGCCGGATCTCACCCGAAGCGCCAGTGCCAGTAGTAGCGGTGGCGTCTGAGACGCTCCAGCTCGGCGGCGCGGCCAACGTGTCCAACAACATCAAGGCGCTCGGCGGCCGGGTCGACCTCTGCGGGGTGGTCGGCACGGACGAGGGCAGCCGGCAATTCTTCCAGGTGCTGGAGAACCAGGGGATCGGGCGCGACGGCATCCTGACCGACCATGCTCGGCCCACGACCAAGAAAACGCGAATCGTGGCGCACAATCAGCAACTGGTGCGTTTCGACCTCGAGCGCTGCGAGGCGATCAGCGGCGCGCTGGAGGCGCGGATCACCCGCTATGTAGCGGCGTGCATCCGCTCGGCATCGGCCCTGGTGGTCTCGGATTATGCCAAGGGCGTGGTGACCCCCCGCGTCATGACCGACGTCATTGCCCTCGCCCACCGGCACAACGTGCCCGTGATCGTAGACCCCAAGGTCGCCCACATCAGCCGGTACAAGGGCGCGACAATCATCACGCCGAACCACCTGGAAGCCGTCCAGGCGGCAGGGCTCCACGGTGAGGACGAGGCGACCCTGCTGGAGGCCGGGCGCCAGCTCTACCAACGGCTCGGCTGCCAGGCCGTCCTGATCACGCGCGGAGAGCGGGGCATGAGCCTCTTTGAAGACCGCGGGCGGGTCGCGCACATCCCCACCGTGGCGCGCCAAGTCTTCGACGTGACCGGCGCGGGCGACACCGTGGTCGCCGCCCTGGCGCTGGCCCTGGCCGCCGGCGCGCCCATGCGGCAGGCGGCGATCCTGGCCAACTACGCCGCCGGGGTTGTCGTCGGCATGGTGGGCACCGCCGCCGTGACCGCCGCCCAACTCGAAGAGGCCTTTCTCCATGAGTGATGCCGTGCGACAGCCGCCTCCCAGGACCACCGTGGCCGTCGTCATCCCGGTGCGCTACGGCTCCAGCCGGTTTCCGGGCAAACCGCTCGCGCGGCTGGGCGACAAGCCCCTGGTCCAGCACGTCTACGAACGGGTACGCGCGGCGCGCGGTGTCAGCCGGATCGTCGTTGCCACGGACGACGTGCGCATTCGGGACTGCGTGATGGGATTCGGCGGAGAGGCGATCCTCACGGGCAGCGACCTGCGAACTGGCTCGGATCGGGTGGCGGCCGTCGCCCGCGAGGTTCCAGCGGACGCCTATGTGAATCTCCAGGGCGATGAGATTCCGCTGGCCCCTGGCCTGTTGGAAGACCTGATCCACCCTTTCATCCATTCCGATGCCGAGGTCGGAACGCTCAAGCGGGCCATCACCGAAGAGCATGAGTTGCTGGATCCGAACGTGGTCAAGGTCCTCACGGACCGCAACGGGGACGCACTGTACTTCTCGCGTAGTCCCGTTCCATACCTGAGAGACCGGAACGCCGGGCGCAGCAGCCTGGTGCCGGGCCTGCACTGGAAGCATGTGGGCCTCTACATCTATACGAAGGCGGCCCTGGCCCGCTTTGCCGAGATGCCGTCCGGGACGCTGGAGGTGACCGAACAGTTGGAGCAGTTACGGCTGCTGGAAGCCGGAGTGCGCATCCGGGTCTGGGAGACCAAACAGGCCTCGCTGCGGGTGGACACCCCGGCGGACCTTGAGCGCGCGGAACAGATTCTCACAGGAGGGAAGCCGGCATGGCGAAATTTATCTTTGTGACCGGCGGGGTGGTGTCGTCGCTGGGGAAGGGCCTCGCGTCCGCCTCCATCGGAAATCTCCTGGAAAGCCGCGGCGCCCGCTTAACTTTCCTAAAGATCGACCCCTATATCAATGTTGACCCGGGGACGATGAATCCCTACCAGCACGGAGAAGTCTACGTGACGGAGGACGGCGCGGAAACCGACCTCGACCTCGGGCACTACGAGCGGTTCACGTCCGTGACCGTCGGGCGGCGCAATAACTTCACGACCGGGCGCATCTACTATGACGTCATCATGAAGGAACGCCGGGGCGACTACCTGGGCGGGACGGTCCAGGTCGTGCCGCACATTACCGACGAGATCAAGCAATCCATCCGCGCCCGGGCGGACGGCGTGGACATCGTCATCACCGAGATCGGGGGGACAGTGGGTGACATCGAGAGCCTGCCGTTCCTGGAGGCGATCCGCCAGCTTCCCTACGACGTGGGGCGGGAGAACGTCCTGTACATCCATGTCACGCTGGTGCCCTACCTCGGCACCGCCGGCGAGCTCAAGACCAAGCCGACCCAGCACAGCGTCAACAAACTGCGGGAGATCGGTATCCAGCCCCACATCCTCCTCTGCCGGACGGATCGCTACCTACCTCCCGAGCTGAAACAAAAGATCGCCCTCTTCTGCAACCTCCAGAAAGATGAAGTGATCACGGCGAAGGACGTGGACACACCCTACGAGGTACCGCTCGTCTTTCACAAGGAGGGGCTCGATCGCCTGATCGTGGAGCAGCTCCGGTTGCAGCTCGGCGAGCCCGATCTGCGGGAATGGGACAGCCTGGTCCAGCGGATCAAGTACCCCCAGCACGAAGCGACCATCGCCTTAGTCGGGAAGTACGTCGGCCTCAAGGAATCCTACAAGAGCCTGACCGAAGCCCTCGTGCACGGCGGCATCGAATCGGCAACGCGTCCGATCATCCACTGGGTAGAGTCCGAGGACATCGAGCGCCGGGGCGCCGAGCGCGTGCTCGCCGACGTGGACGGCATCATCGTCCCCGGTGGCTTCGGCGGGCGGGGCATCGAAGGCAAGATCGCAGCGATCCGCCACGCACGGGAGAAGCAGGTGCCCTTCCTCGGTCTGTGCCTCGGGATGCAGTGCGCGGTGATCGAGTTTGCCCGCAACGTGGCCGGCCTCCGCGACGCCAACAGCTCGGAATTCGTCCCGGACGGGCCGACCTCCGTCATTGACCTCATGTCCGACCAGCGCAAGGTCGAGGAGAAGGGGGGGACCATGCGCTTGGGAGCCTATCCCTGCGTGCTGGAAAAGGGCTCCCGCGCCCACGAGGCGTACGGCCGCACGGAGTTCCTGGAACGCCACCGGCACCGCTACGAGTTTAATAACGCCTACCGGGACCGGCTGACCAAGCACGGGTTGGTGCTCAGCGGGCTGTCACCCGACGGACGGCTAGTGGAGATCATCGAGCTGCCGCACCATCCCTGGTTCGTCGCCACGCAATTCCATCCGGAGTTCAACTCGCGCCCGCGCCGGCCCCACCCGCTGTTCCAGGGATTCATGCGGGCGGCCCTGCAACATAAGGTCGGCGGGTGACCCAGCCCATGCAGACGATCGAGATCGCCGGGCTCAAGGTCGGGGAGGGGCTGCCCCATCTCGTGATCGCCGGCCCGTGCGTCATCGAGGACGCGGGCCTGGTCATGGAGACCGCCAAGGAATTGAAGAAGATCACCGGAGACTTAAAGCTCCCCTTTATCTTCAAGTCGTCCTACGACAAGGCCAACCGCAGTTCCGGCCAATCGTTCCGCGGGCCGGGGCTCAAGAAGGGGCTGGAGGTGTTGAACCGCGTGCGGGAGGAGCTGGGGGCTCCCATCCTGTCGGACGTGCACACGCCCGAAGAAGCTGCTGAGGCCGGGCACGTCCTGGACGTCCTCCAGATCCCGGCCTTTCTGTGCCGGCAGACCGACCTGATCGTCGCCGCCGCGCGGACGGGGCGGGTGGTGAACGTTAAAAAGGGACAGTTCCTGGCCCCGTGGGACATGGCCAATGTGGTGCAGAAAATCGAGGCGGCGGGCAACCGGCGCATTTTCCTGACCGAACGCGGCGCCTCGTTCGGGTATAACAACCTCGTCACGGACTTCCGTTCGCTGCCGATCATGCGCCGGCTCGGCTATCCGGTCATCTTCGATGCGACCCACAGCGTCCAGTTGCCGGGCGGGGCGGGCACACGTTCCTCCGGGCAGCGGGAATTCGTGGCGCCGCTCGCCCGGGCCGCCGTGGCCGTCGGGTGTGAAGGACTCTTCATGGAAGTCCATCCGGAACCCGATAAGGCTCTCTCTGACGGACCCAACATGGTTCCCTTGAAGGAAGTCAGGGCTCTGCTCGAACAGATCGTCCGCATGGCGGCGGCCATCGGACGCGTGCCGATGTAGATGTAAAAGAAGGGGAGGCGGGCCATCGCTCTCTCAGAGCAACAGACCCTCTTGGCACAGGCGCACGGGCAACCGGCTCCGCGGAGACGGGCAGGGCTGCTGCAACATGTGCCGAACGCGATCACCGTCAGCCGAATTCTATTGATCCCTGTGTTTGTCCTCGTCTTTCTGGAACCGACGGCCAATCGCTCGCTGGCTGCAGCGGCCGTCTTCGGCTTGGCGGCCCTGACCGACGCCGTGGACGGCTACATCGCCAGGCGATGGGGCCACATCACCAGACTGGGCAAGCTCTTGGACCCGATTGCCGACAAGCTGCTGGTCCTGACCGCCCTCTTTCTCCTGGTGGACCAGGATCGGGTTGACGCTTGGATCGCCATCGTGCTGGCCGGCCGCGAACTGGCCGTCACCGGCTTACGGGTCGTCGCCGCCCGGGAGGGGATCGTCCTGGCCGCCGAAACGACCGGTAAGCTCAAGATGGCGGCCCAAGTCGTGGCCATCTTATTGTTGATCCTGGACGAGGCCGTGCCCAGTGTGCTAAACCTTTATTACTGGGGGACGGTCATCCTACTCGCGTCGTTGGTTCTCTCCCTCGTGTCCGCCGCTCAATACGTCCGGCAGTTTGTCATGTCCGTGCGTCCTCGTAACGGCGCGAATTCCCGCTCTTCCTGATGGGCACAGTCCTCGCCTCTTCGCTCGTGATCGGCTATCTCCTCGGGGCCATTCCCGTCGGCATCTTCGCGGGACGTACGTTGGGAGGGATCGACCCACGCGAAGCGGGCAGTCGCAACATCGGATTTACCAACGTGCTCAGGGTGGCCGGCAAAGCCGCCGGGATCGTCACGCTGATCGGCGATATGGGGAAGGGAGCCTTGGCGGTACTGATTGCCCGTCACCTGCTTGGGGCTACAGGCAGTGATTGGGAGCTGGCGGCAGGCAGTGCTGCCATCCTGGGACACATGTTCCCCGTGTTTCTGCGGTTCAAAGGAGGCAAAGGCGTGGCGACCGCCTTCGGCGTGCTCTTGGCCGCCGACTGGACCGTCGGGGGCAGCTTGCTCGTCGTGTGGCTCATGAGCGCGGCGATCTGGCGGGTCTCATCCCTGGCGGCGTTGCTCGCCTTCGGGAGCCTTCCGCTCTGGGTATGGCTCTTCCATCCCAGCGCACCAATGGCGATCTTCGCAATCGGCACCACCGTCTTGATCGTGTATGGGCATCGCGCTAACATCGGTCGTCTCTTGGCAGGGACTGAAACAACAATAGGGGTGAGGTGATCCGTGCTGTTTCTCATGTTCCAGTTAAGGTTTTCGTAGTCCAAAAAGGGAAGTTTCTTGGAACATAAGAGTTTACATAATCGCTCTTATCCGACACAATGAATCTCTTCCAATCCTCCAACCGGGCCCTATCAATCGGCTTAATCGGTCTTAAAGAGGCCTTCATGGCCGTCGCTGAGCGGGTTGCCCGCCGGGTCCAAGCGGCCAAGCTCCAGCTCCAAGCCGACGATACCGAGGCACGCCTCCGCCAAGCTTACGAATCTCTGGGGCAATGCCTGTACACGACCCACACCGCTCAGACCCCGGAGACCTTGAAGGCCATCGATGAGGCACTCCCCGTGTGTGAAAGCATTCGAGCCGAGCAACACACCCTCCAAGCCATACGGGACCGGCTGGCCTCCCAATACGAGGACGTCCTTACCGTGCCCTTGATCCGGCTCCACGAAGACCTCCAAGCCGGTGGCGGCACGGTCGAGCGCGTCACCATCGCTCCGGGCATCGGGGCCGATGGCCGGAGGCTTGCCGCCCTGTCCTTGCCGGAAAGCGTGGGGATCGTCCTGATCCGGCGGGGCGAGGCGCTCCTGTTTCCCCATGCCGAGACGGTGCTGAAGGCCGGCGATCAGGTCACTCTCGTCGGCCGGCGGTCCGCCATGCCCGCCGCGCTCCAGTCCCTTCGCGCCTGAGCTGCCTCCCGATCACGATCAGACGTTGTAAACGCGTGGGCCATTTGTTAAGATAAGAGCGATCTTGCTCAACCATGAGGAGCGCACCATGATGTTTCGAGACCGTTCCGTGGCCTATCAGGTCCTCGGAGTTGTCCTCATACTCGGATTCCTGACAGTCACGCCGTTTTCCGGCGCGACCTTCGCTGAAGAGCTGACCGGCATCCGCCTGCTCGAGGAAATTCAGAATGTCTTCATCAACCTAGCCGACCGAGTCAAGCCGGCCGTGGTCAATATCAGCCCGGTGTCCGTTTCCACCAAATCGAGCGAAAGCCCGAGGGAGCGAGGCCAGAACAATCCAGGGACCGGCTCGGGGGTCATCGTGGACAAAGACGGGATTGTGGTGACCAACAATCACGTCGTCGGGGACGCCAAGGAGGTCGAGGTGCGGCTCTCCGACAAAAGCAAGTACGTCGGCCAGGTGATCGGCCGCGATCCTGATACTGACCTGGCTGTCGTGAAGATCACGGCCGATCGGGCGCTTCCCACGGTGCCGTTCGGCGACTCCTCCAAGGTCCGCGTCGGCCAGTGGGTCATGGCGGTTGGCAATCCGTTCTCCCTGGACCGGACCGTCACCGTGGGGGTGGTCAGCGGCCTCGAACGCGACGCCGTCCGGCTGTCCCGCTACGAGGCCTTCATCCAGACCGACGCCTCGATCAACCCGGGCAACAGCGGAGGCCCGCTGTTCAACATCAAAGGCGAAGTGATCGGCATCAACACCGCCATCATCAACTACGCCCAGGGCATCGGGTTCGCCATCCCCTCCAATATGGCGCAACAGGTCGTCAGCCAACTCCGTTCCAAGGGGAAGGTCGTCCGCGGCTGGCTGGGCATCGGCATCCAGGAGGTCACCGCGGAGCTGGCCACCAAATTCGGCATCAAGGAATCCGACGGCGTCCTGGTGAACGACGTCTTTGAGAACGAGCCCGCCGCGCGCGCCGGTCTGAAGCCGGGCGACATCATCGCGAAGGTGGAAGGGCGCCGCGTGGAGACGCCCTCCGCCCTGTCCCGTAGCGTGGCCGGGCTGGCCCCGGGCACCAAGGTGGAACTGGAGATCATCCGGAACGGCGAACACCGCCCCCTGACCGTCGACTTGGGCGAGCGCAAGGAGGAGACCATCGTCGCGTCGATCCCCTCCCCGCCTCCTCAGCCGGAGGTCAAGCTCGGGCTCAACGTGCAGGATCTCACCCCCGACCTGGCCGAAAAGTTCAAGATCAAGGACCAGCGAGGAGTGCTGATCAGCAAAATTGATCCGGGCAGCGTGGCCCAGGAGCAGGGCCTGCGTGAAGGCGACCTCATCAAGGAAGTCAACCGGCAGCTCGTCACCTCAGCGGAGGAGTTCAAGACGGCGGTGGCCCAGACCAAGACGGGCGACTCGGTACTCCTGCGTGTGGTGCGGGAAAATCGCGCGTTCTATTCCGTCCTGAGCCCCAGAGAGAAATAAACCACTCCCGCGGCGCGCCCCGCTCAGTGTGCGGGCGCCGCCGCTTTGGCCTGCTTCTGCTCCTCGAGAATCCGCACCGCCAGCTCGCGAGGCACCTCCTCGTACGTCAAGAAATCCATGGAATAGGTCGCGCGTCCCCCCGTCAAGGAGTTCAAGGCCGAGGAGTATTTCAACATCTCCGCCAGCGGGACTGCGGCCTTGATGATGGTGCCGTGGGCCTTCGGCACAGTATCCTGGATTCGCCCACGCCGGCCGTTCAGGTCCCCGATCACCGCCCCCATGAATTCGTCCGGCGTGCTGACCTCCACCGTCATGATCGGCTCAAGCAGGACCGGCGCCGCCTGCTCCATGGCCTTCTTGAACCCCATCGAAGCCGCGATCTTGAACGCCATTTCCGATGAATCCACGTCGTGGTAGGACCCGTCATAGAGGGTCACGCGGAAGTCGACCACGGGAAAGCCTCCGAGGATGCCTTCGTGCATCGCCTCGACGACTCCCTTTTCAACCGCGGGGATAAAGTTCCGGGGAATGGCCCCACCGACGATCTCATCCACGAACTGAAACCCGGCTCCGCGCTTGAGCGGTTCGAGTTTCAGCCACGCGTCGCCGTACTGGCCGTGCCCCCCGGTCTGTTTTTTGTACTTCCCCTGCGCGGAGGCGGTCTTGCGGATGGTCTCCTTGTACGGCACCTTGGGGGTATGCACATTCACTTCAATGCCGTATTTTCGCTTCAGTTTCTCGAACGCGAC
>VBOD01000118.1 GCA_005877615.1 Nitrospirota bacterium
AAGAGGTTCATCGCTTGGTTCACCAGGTCGCGTGCGATGCCCTCGCCCGCATCGATGCCGAACACGAGTTCCATGTTGTCAATTTTCCAGACGCTGACGAAACTCGCGACGGTCCGCTGTGTGGACGCCTCGGTCACGCGGACCTTGCCGATCAGGTTCTCACCGTCCCGGGTCGTCGAGAGGGAAAGCACGTAGCCGCGGCCCTCTAGCTGCTTCTTCGCGATTGTCGCCATCTCGGACTTCTCTTCCTTTGCCATCGAGAGCGCCTCCCGCCGGCCCAAACCGGTCAGCGGTAATAAAAGCTCTGAGGGCGGGCGTAGACAAACGCGCATTTCGATGGAGATTTATACCGTCCGGGCCCTTGCGCGCCCCCGCGGGCTCGTGGTCTAGCGGTTATGACATCGCTCTCACACAGCGAAGGTCACCGGTTCGAATCCGGTCGAGCCCATCGTTCCCTTTGACCGGGCTCGCAGGCCGAGGGATTCGCGGCCGCGTCACGGGTGGACCGACGTCGCGGTGAGCGCCGCGACGAGAACCGCGACGAGGGCGAGTCCTCCGAGTGGAATCAGCGCGATCCACCGCGGCTCGTATCGCAGATGCATGTAGTACGCCACCACGAGACTTGCCTTGATGGTCGCCAGGACGACCAGGATCGTGATTGTCTCGAGGTGCGGAATCCCCAGACCGTAGACGTTCAGCTCGGCGAGAGTCACGACCGCAAGGATGCCGAAGACGACCACGTAGGGGCGCTTCCTCGCCTCCTTATGGGGGCCTGCGGTCTCCGTTGCCGTAGCCGTCGCCATTCGTCACCTCAAATCAGATACACGATCGTGAAGAGGAAGATCCAGACCACATCGACAAAGTGCCAATACAATCCGACGAGCTCGACCGCTTCGTGATTCTCCTTCGTGAATCCGCCTTTGAATGCTTTCCGGGTGATGTACGCCATCGCGAGCACCCCTGCGGTCACGTGGGATCCGTGGACTCCGGTCTGCGCGTAGAACGTCGGGCCGTAGAGCGGATTCACCCCGAAGGGGGCGGTCTTGAACGTGAGCCCCTCGCCGAAGTACAGTTTCTGGTACTCGAACGCCTGGATGCTGAGGAACGTCATGCCGAGGAGCAACGTGGCGAGGAGAAAGATGCGCAGCTTCCTCTGATCGCCCCGCTCGGCCGCGGCGAGCCCTTCGACCATCGTGAGGCTGCTGCAAATCAGGATGAAGGTGTTCAGGCCGGTGAGGGGGACATTGAGGATCTCTCCCGGCTGAGCCCACGGTCCCTGGAACGCGTCCCCGAGCGTCGTCGTGCGGAGTCGCAAGGTCCAGGAGGCCCCGATGATCGCGGAGAAGAACATGATCTCGGTCGCCAGGAACAGCCAGAGCCCGAGCTTCCGGGCGCTCACCCTCGGCAACTTCGATTCGACGGCGGCCGCGAGCCCGTAGAACGCGCTCGAGGGCCGCTGCATGTCCTGATGAATCCAGCCGCCCGCGCCGCCGGCGAAGATCACGAATCCCGCCAGGAGCATCGGGATGCTCGCGGTCACGATTCCGACGTAGGCGACGCCCATCCCCACGGCGATGATGACGGGCCACGGGCTGCCATGATGCTCCTCCTCTTCATGGCCCGCGGGCTCCGGGTGCGCCATCGAATACTCGGACCGGCGCAGTGCATCAATCGGGCTCCTATAACGTCTTCGGTTTTTCCGGGCCACTCAGTTCGGCCGGAAGACCCATGGGTCGTGAGCGAGGGTCAGAAAAAGGTCGCGGGACTTCGACCACTCGATGAGCCAGTTCGGTACGGGAATCCGTGGCCCCTCGGGGCGAAATCGCATGACGACGACTTGGCACCCTTGAGGGATAAAGGCATCGATGCTCGTGCTGATTTCAATTCTCGGTAGATAGAACGCAGCGCGCCGGGACCTGATAATGGCCCGCGACATTCGCTTGGTCGACGCGATCCGAATTGCCGGAGACGGATCGATTGGATTTTTGAACTCTACGTGCGGCGGACCTGTCGACGGAGTTTCCGCGACGATCGACGTTGCGGACGACGCGTCGAGAACTGAATCCGTCGGATCCCCACGACGAAACTGCTTATACCCGCGCTCCGAATGAGGAGCCGCCCGGGGTCTCCCATGCCGACGGTCCGACACATGAAGGCAAAGCTCGCCCTGATGGGAGAGGGCGGTGTCGGCAAGACCTCCTTGATCCGGCGGTTCGTCCTCAACGAGTACCAGGACACATATCTCCACACGGTCGGGACCCGAGTGAGCAAGGTCGAGCTCACGGTTCCCCACGGCGCTGACACCGAGGTCCAGATGGACATGTCGATCTTCGACATCATGGGCCAGCGGGGATTCAAGGACCTCGTCCGGGAGACGTACTACCATGGCTCCCAGGCTCTGATGGGCGTCTGCGATCTCACGCGGAAGGACAGCCTGTACGCCCTGAACGAATGGATCCCCTCCGCGCTCGAGATTGCGGGCGACGTCCCGGTTTACCTGGTCGTGAACAAGAAAGACCTCGAGGAGCGCCGGGCGATCACCGAGGACGAGATCCGCCATGTCGCCGAACCGTTTGCCGCCCCGATCGTGTATACGTCGGCGCGGACTGGCACCTTCGTGGAGGACGCCTTCAACGCGCTGGCGATCGAGATCGTCGACCGCGCGTTCCGCCAAGATGCAGCCCGGGCAGTCGAGCGCGGCCTTCGAGACAAGGTCTTGGTGCTCCTCGACAAACGCGGCTCGATTGGATTGAAGAAGAACCAGTTCTTCGAGATCCTCCGAGGCGTGAACTTCGACGACCTGCAGAGCGAGCTCGCTCGCCTCGAGGGAGAAGGCCTCCTCACGCTACTGTGGCACGGCACCTCGGACTTCACCGCGGTGATTACTCCGCGCGGGACCGCGGCCACCAAACGAGCGTCGGCATGGGAAGAGGAGTGAGAAGACCGCTCCGCGAGGTGAGCCTACGAAGAAGGTCCAGCTCGAGCGGATTTTGGAGTCCCTCGATCCGCTCCCGAATCCGGCGCCGTCCGCGGAGCAGTATCCGACGCCCGCGGGAATCGCGGCCGAGGTCGCCTACCTCGCTCACGCGAAAGGCGACATCCAGGGTCGGTCGGTCGTGGACCTCGGATGCGGGAACGGTGTGCTCGCGATCGCCGCGAAACTTCTCGGCGCGGGGCCCGTGGCGGGCGTGGACTCGGATCCATTGGCCGTGGAGGTCGCGCGGCGGAACGCAGAACGTGCGCAGGTCGACGTCGCGTGGCGCCTCGCCGATGTCCAGGCCATCCATGAGACCTTCGACACCGTCCTCATGAATCCACCGTTCGGTTCTCAGAGGCGCCATGCAGACCGTCCATTCCTGGACGCCGCGCTTGCATCAGGCCACATCGTCTACACGTTCCTGAACGCGAAGGCCGAAGCCTACGTGCGGCATCGCATCGAGTCTGCGGCCGGGAAGATCACCGACCGTCTCGCGTATGCGTTTCCGATTCCCCACACCTTCGCCTTCCATCGGGAAGAGCTTCGCCGCATCGACGTCGTCCTCTATCGTCTTGAAGTGGGGAAGAGATAAATACCGACGGCTCTACTCCGTGCGACCCGCAGGAGTCGATGGACCAGATGGAGCCAAAGATGGTCCTCCCGGGCGATGAGATCGCCGTCGCGGAGGAATTCGAGCCCGGGGAAGGGACTTACGAGCGGAATGGGCTTGTGTTCGCGGCGACGCCGGGTGTCCTCATCCTCGACCCGGCAAACCGCGTCGCGCGGGTGCGGGCGTTCAACCCGCCCGCGGAGCTCAAAGTCGGGGACATCGTGTACGGCGTCGTGGACGATATTCGCGGCATGATGGCGACCGCGACGATCCTCGCGATCCATGGACGGACGCGCCAGATCAGCGGCGAATCGGAGGGGACGATCCACATCTCGAACGTATCGGAAGAGTACACCGAGGACATTCGCGACATGTTCCGCCTCGGGGACATCATCCGCGCCAAGGTGATCCAGGTCAAGCCGTCGGTCCAGCTCACGACGGCGGAGCGGAATCTTGGGGTCGTGAAGGCCCTCTGTTCGATCTGCCGAGGGCCTCTCGAGCTCCGGGATCGGGAACTCTACTGCCCGCGGGACGAGCGCACGGAACGACGGAAGCTCGCGGCCGACTACGCAGACTTGAGGCTCTTTGTGCCCGCGACCGAACTCGGCGGTGGGAAGGTCGAGGCGAAACATCGGGAGCCTCGGAGCGAGGGTCACGATCGCGGTGGACGAGACCGAGATCGGGGCGGTGGGCGCGATCGGTACCGAGACCGAGGCGGGGGTCGAGGTCGCGACGGACGCGGTCCTGGCGGCCGCGGGGGAAGGGATCGAGACCGCGGACGACATCGGTAAAACCGTCGCAAATGCCGTGACCGTTCCGTTCCGAGAATTAGCATCAAGAATCGAAGGCAAAAAGATATGAACCTACCCCGTGATAGCACGGGTTAGAGGTTGTGAATGCCTGCTTCCAACGAGGAAGTGATGAAGGAATTGGCGCGCCTCCGGACGGAGATTCAACAGCTCCGCGAGGTCGTCAGCGCGCTCTTCAACGCGGTCTTCGAGGAAGGGGACGAAGACTGGGACTCGGTCCCGGAGAAGGACGAATTCAACCTCTACAACTGATCCGTCGCCGTCTTCGGAATCTCGAAGGTTTCAGGATCGGCGCGCGTCGCTCCTCCTCACGGGCTCGTCAACCAGACCATCCGGCTCAACTGACGCATCCGCTCCATCGCTCCGCGACAGAACGAATCCAGGTCGCGGAGGGCGATGAGGACCGCGATTGCGAGGACAAACCCGAGATCCAAACCCCGGTCCGGAACCAGGAGAGGAGGCTCACGACGACGAGAACGAGCGGGAGGATCGTCAAGATCGTGAAGTCCCTCGCAAGCCGGGCGAGTGCGTTCTCCATCGTGAGCCACGCGGACGGCACGGTAGACACCATTGAATCCGTTGGGTTCCTCGGTGCTCATCATCGCCAACGCGAAAGAGCTTTCCGCACGGCGGAGTCCGATCCGCTTTGGCGCGTTCTTCGCAATTCATCGCGTCGCTTCGATCGCGGCTGAGCGAACCCGGCCACAACTGAGTGCGGGGCGAAAGGCCATAAGTCGGCCGTCC
>VBOD01000042.1 GCA_005877615.1 Nitrospirota bacterium
GTTTCAGTCACTTGCCGAGGCTTAAGTGAGGTATCTCTGACCCAGGTATGTATTTCTACGGCTCTTAGTGTTCTGGGAAGATCACCTTCTCTCAGAAAAATAAATCTATCTGAGAGAGGTTGAACATGGCTTCCGTCAGGAATAATCATAGTGAGGTTAATTTCTAATACATTCTCTTTTGCTTCAATTTTATCGCTTGCTCGTATTTGTAACTTCACTGCGCCATCGGAGAATTCAACCATATCCCATCTTCCCGGCCCAGAGTTATATCGGTGGGTAGTTTCAACCAGCTTACCGCCTGATGCCTCTGGTCGATAAACTGACTCGGAAACAGGAAAACAGCCTGTAAGCAGTAATCCCGCTCCAACGAAAAGAAGCTTGAGGGGTGAAGGAAGAAGGGAAGAAGATAGGTTAGACACCATTTCCCTACAGCGGCGGGAGCGGGTGACGCCGGTTGGGGGCCCCCCGCAGAAGCGAGCCCGAGTCATCGGGGCTGCGACGGGCCGCTGGAAGGCGGGGGAAACCGGCGGCAGGACCCGCGAAGTAGCCACAGGATCAGCTCTGTCGCATCTTGGCGGCGAGCTCGGACGGCGCGAAGATGCCTTTCTCGGTGATGATGCCGGTGATCAGCTTGGCCGGCGTCACGTCGAAGGCGGGGTTCACCACCTCCACCCCTTCCGGCGCGATCGCCGCCTTGCCCCGCAGATGCGTGACTTCCCGGGGGTCGCGCTGCTCGATCGGAATTCGGTCGCCCGAGGGCGTGGCCAGGTCCACGGTGGAGCTAGGCGCCGCCACGTAGAAGGGAATGCCGTGCGCGTGCGCGAGCACCGCCAGGCTGTACGTGCCGATCTTGTTGGCGACGTCGCCGTTGGCGGTGATGCGGTCGGCGCCCACCACGCAGACCTGGATCTCACCCCGGTGCATCAGCGCGCCCGCCATGCTGTCGGTGATGAGCGTCACCGGGATGCCGTCCTGCATCAACTCCCAGGCCGTGAGCCGCGAGCCCTGGAGGACCGGCCGGGTCTCCCCGGCGACGACGCGGATCTTCTTCCCCGCCTCCCAGGCCGCCCGCACGACGCCGAGCGCCGTCCCATAGCCGCCCGTCGCGAGCGCCCCGGCGTTGCAGTGCGTGAGGATCGTCTGCCCGTCGCGGACCACCGCCGCGCCGTGCTTGCCGATGGCCCGGTTCATGGCGATGTCCTCCGCAAGGATGGCCTGCGCCTCGGCGATCAGCTTCTGCTTGATCACCGGGATCGGCTCGGCCTTCAGCGCATCCAGGCGGTGCTTCATCCGGTCGATCGCCCAGAACAGGTTGACCGCCGTGGGCCGCGTCGCGGCCAGGTGGTCGCCGATCGCCCCGACCGCCTTACAGAACGTGTCATAGTCCGCGGCCTTGACGGCCTGCGCGCCGAGGGCCACACCCATCGCCGCCGCGATGCCGATCGCCGGCGCGCCGCGCACCCACATCTCCTTGATCGCAATGCCGACCGTCTCGTAGTCGCGGCAGTCCACGAACTCGACCTTGTCCGGCAACCGGCTCTGGTCCAGGATCCGGACGACTCCGTCTTTCCACTCAACCGTGGGGACCAATTAGGCCTCCTTCGTCACTTCGTCCACTTGACGTAATCCACCTTGGCCTCCGCCCGGATCGGAAAGAGCCGCGGCGGGACCATGCCGGTATAGGTGACGGTGAGCTGGCGGGCATCCAGGGGCTTGAGGCCCTCCAGACAGCCTACCTGCTGCACGTCCAGAAAGATCAGGTTGATATCGCGGAACCGCACGTTGATGCAGACCCTCTCCGCGGTCCATTCGGAATCGCCGTTCTCCAGCAACATCGTGGCCTGATAGTTGGCGGTGCCGAGGAGGCTGTTGAAGTTCGGGATTGCCGTGAGATCGCGGATCGTGATGACGGCATCGTTCGGTGGATCGATCCGCCGCCCGCGCCCGGGCGTCGGAACCTGGGCTGGCTCAGACGGGGCCGGCTTCGCAGGTTCCGGTTTCGCCTCCTCGGCGGGAACCGGCGCGACAGACGGCACGCGCAAGAGCGGGGGCCCCTCCCCCATTCGCGCGCATTGCCCGGTGAAGTTCCGATCGGAAAAAATCACCGTGCCGTCCGGCTGCGTGCACCGCCACATCTCGGCCGAGGCCGTGGAAGCCATTGTCGCCAAGGCGCAGCACGCGATGACAAACCGAGCAGACAGCTTGTTCGGATACACTCGCATAGCGACTTACGCCGCCTTACGCGGCGCGGTGCGGCGCGCGCCCCGCTTCTGGTAACGCTTCACGGCGCGGTTGTGCTCCTCCAGGGTGACCGAGAATTGATGGCTCCCGTCGTTTTTCGACACGAAATAGAGATACTTGACCGGCGCCGGGTTCACCGCCGCCTGGAGGGACGGCAAGCCCGGGTTCGCGATCGGGCCCGGCGGGAGTCCTCTGCTGGTGTAGGTATTGAACGGCGTGCGTCGCCCAAGGTCCTTGCGGGTGAGATTGCCCGAAAAGTTGCGGATGCCGTAGATGACGGTGGGATCGCTTTGCAGCGGCAATCGCTTCTTCAGGCGATTATGAAACACGGCTGAGATCAGCGGGCGCTCGTCGTCCCGCCCGGTTTCCTTCTCGATGATCGAGGCCAGCGTCACCACGTGGCGTTCCGCCATCCCGAGCGCCGTCGCCCGCGCCTGCAACTCCGGGGTGTAGGCTTCCTTGAACCGATGGACCATCGCACGCATCACATCCTCGGGTTTGGTCCGCCGCCGGAAATGGTACGTCTCGGGAAAGAGATACCCTTCCAACGTCTGGGCCTCAAGGCCAAGTGACTTCGTGAACGCAGGGTCCGACACCAGGCGCGCGATGTCCTCTTCCTTCGCGATGCCCGCCTCCTCCAGCAGCATGCCGATCTGCTGAGCCGTGAGGCCTTCGGGAATCAAGACGCTGTGTTGGATGACCTTGCCCTTGACCAGCGCGTTGAGAATCTCAGCCGGCCGCATCGCCGTATGCAGGTCATACTCGCCCGGTTGGATCTTCCGCTCGGCGTCCTGGACCTTGCCCAGCAGCCGAAACCAGAACGGGCTCACGATCAGGCCCTTCTGCGCGAGCAGGTTGGCGACCTCCTTGAACGACGCGCCTTCAGAAATTTCGACGACGTGATGGACTTCGGTCGCTTGACTGGGCATGCCGAGGGCGCGATAACCGTAGGCGGCCACCGTGCCGAAGAGCACGAGGGCTCCCATCAATGCCAGTGCTTCTTTCACGCGCCCGCTTTCCGCTTGACCTCCTCCACCACGCGATCGAACGCAGCCTGCAGTCCCTCGATCACCTTTCCTCCAGCCTGGGCCATCTCCGGACGCCCGCCGCCGGACCCTCCGATCTCGGCCGCCGCCGGCTTGATGAGTTCATTCGCCGGGAAAGCTGACGTCGTAGAGGCAACCATGAGCGTTGCTTTGGTATCCTTGACAGAGCCCAGCACGAAGATTCCGGATTTATGCTTCTCCCGCAGCATATCGACCAGCGACCGCAAATCCTTGATCTCCAACCCGTCCACTTGTTGCCAGTACACGTTCGGCGCGCCCGGAACCTCTACTACAGTGTACGGTGTGCCACCACCTGTTTTCCCGGACGCCAGTCTGGCCTTGAGCTTCTCCAGTTCCTCTTCTTTCTCCTTGAGCGTTGTCACGAGTTTTTTGGCCTTGGTCACGACGTCGGCCGGGTTGGTCTTGAGGATGTCGGCCAGCGCGCGGAGCTCGGTCTCCCGCTGCTTCAGCAGCTCATAGGCCCCTTCGCCCGTTTGCGCTTCGATCCGGCGCACGCCCGCGGCCACGCCGCCCTCGGAGACGAGCTTGAAAAGCCCGATCTCTCCGGTGTGGCGGCAGTGGGTGCCGCCGCAGAGCTCCTTGCTGAACTTATTGATTTCGACGACGCGGACTTCCTCCCCGTACTTGTCGCCGAAGAAGGCCAGCGCGCCTTCCTGCATCGCTTCGGAGATGCCCATGACTTTGGTCTGCACCGGCGCGTCGTCTCGGATCCGCTCGTTGACGATGGCCTCCACCTCCTCCAGTTGGCCGAGCCGCACCGGAGCGAAATGCGCGAAGTCGAAGCGGAGGCGGTTGGGCGCCACCAGGGAGCCGTACTGCTTGACGTGCGGCCCCAGCACCTCTCGAAGCACAGCATGTAAGAGGTGCGTGGCGGTATGGTTGCGCGCCGCGCCAAACCGCAGGCGCGGGTCCACACGCGCGTGCAGCCGATCCCCTTCGCGGATCCGCCCGCGCGTCACGACGCCCTGATGCAAGAACAAATCCGGCGCCGGCCGAGTCGTCTGTTTCACCTCGATCACCCCGTCCGGTCCGGTCAGAATCCCCTGATCGCCGACCTGCCCGCCGCCTTCCGCGTAGAACGGCGTGCGGTCCAGGGCGATTTCGATCTCGTCGCCTTCCACCGCTTCCTTGATGCGCGCGTCCTGCTTGACGATGGCCTGGACAAAGCTCTCGGTTTCCAACTGGGAATAGCCCACGAACTGGGTCGGCGACACGATCCCGCCGAGTTCGGCGTAGATCTCCTTGGTCTTGGCCGCAACGAAACCGGCGGACTTGCGCGCCCGCTCCCGCTGCTCGTTGAGCGCGGCCAGAAAGCCCGCCTCGTCCACCGTCAATCCATGATCCTTCGCCGAATCGGCCGCCAGGTCGAGGGGAAAGCCATAGGTGTCGTACAGCTTGAACAGCGCCTCGCCCGAGATCACCCGCTGATTGGCCCGCTTCGCCTCGGCGACGATCTCATCGAGCAGCCGCAGCCCCTTGTCCAGCGTGTCCAGGAACCGCTCTTCCTCAGCCTTGGTGACCTGCTCGATCGTGGTGCGGGCCCGCCCCAGCTCTGGGTAGGGGCCTTTCATCAAGTCAATGACGGGCGACGTCAATCGGTGCAAGAACGCCCCGTCGAGGCCCAAGCCCAGCAGCCGCCCGTGGCGGCCGGCCCGGCGGAGGATGCGGCGCAGGACATAGCCGCGTCCCTCGTTCGACGGGAGGATGCCCTCCGCGATCAGGAACACGATGGCCCGCAGGTGGTCCGCGATGACACGCATCGGCCGGTCATCGTCCGCCGACGCGCCGTACCGTTTGCGGGCCATCTCCCCGATCGCACGGATGATCGGCTGGAAGAGGTCGGCGTCGTAGTTGCTGGTCTTCCCCTGAACGACGGCCGCGAGACGCTCCAGACCCATGCCGGTGTCGATGCTGGGCTTGGGCAGCGGGTGGAGCGCGCCCTTCTCGTCCCGGTGGTACTGCATGAAGACCAGGTTCCAGAGCTCTATGACCCGGTCGCCTTCGCCGTTCGGGAACGGGTCACCGGGCACGCCGGGTCCCTGGTCGTAATGGATTTCGGAACAGGGTCCGCAGGGGCCGGTGTCCGCCATCTGCCAGAAGTTGTCCTGCTCCCCGCATTTGACGATGCGAGCGGCCGGGATCTTCTTCTGCCAGATCGCGTACGCCTCGTCGTCCTCCTTGTAGACCGTCACCCACAGCCGCTCCGGCGAGAGCTTGACGACGCGCGACAGGTATTCCCAGGCCAAATCGATTGCCTCTCCCTTGAAGTAGTCCCCGAAGGAGAAGTTGCCGAGCATCTCGAAGAAGGTGTGGTGCCGGCTGGTATGGCCGACGTTTTCGAGATCGTTGTGCTTGCCGCCCGCCCGGATGCACTTCTGCGAGGAGGCGGCCCGGGTGTAGGCGCGGCGCTCCTCTCCGAGGAAGACGCCCTTGAACTGGACCATGCCGGCGTTGGTGAAGAGCAGCGTGGGATCGGCCTGCGGAATCAGCGAGGAGCTCGGGACGATGGCGTGGCCATGCCCTTGGAAGTAGTCCAGGAAGCCTTGTCGTAAGTCGTTCGCCGTCGGCATGGATCACCAGCCAGGGTCATGAATCGTTCGCCGTGACTCCGAGCACGCTCTCGCTGACGTCGGCGGAGAACCCGCGCCCCCGGAGCAAGCCCGCCCGCCGGCGGCCCTCCCGCGCCGGGTCGCTGAACCGGCGCGGCAGGGACTTGAGAAACCGCTGTGCGACGGCTTCTTCCGAAAGCCCGGCATACGCGTGCTGCACCGCGCGGGCCACGGCTCCGGCGGAAAACCCCCGCGCCTCAAGCTCGGCCGCCAAGGCCTCTCGCGCCATCGGACGGCGGGCCAACCGGGCTTCCGCCATGCGGCGCGCGACCGCCTCGTCGTCGACGTAGCCCAGTCGCTGCAGGGTGCGGAGCGCGCGGCGGATCTCTGTGCCGGGAAACCCGCGTCCCGCCAGATGATGTTGGACCTGGGCTGCGCTCCGATCCCCTCGCGCCAGATATCGGACCGCTTCCGCAATAGGATCAGCTTTAGGAAACACCCTTGCCGGTCGGCGAGCGCTTGTCATCGGGACGCTTCTCGGCAACCGGCCGGGCGTGCCCTTCGGCCTTGGCGCCCACGCCGGCGGTCTCGCGGATCTTGGTCTCGATCTCGCGTGCGACGGCCGGATGGGCCTTGAGATAGTCCCGCGCCGCTTCGCGGCCCTGGCCGATCCGCTCGCCTCCGTAAGAGAACCAAGCCCCGCTCTTGTCGACGATCTTCCGGTCCACGCCGAGATCGATCAGCTCGCCGACCTTGGAAACCCCCTCGGCGAACAGGACGTCGAACTCGGCCTGCTTGAACGGCGGCGCCATCTTGTTCTTCACCACCTTCACGCGCACCCGGCTGCCCATGACGTCCTGGCCGTCCTTGATGGACTCGATCCGACGGATGTCGAGCCGGACCGAGGCGTAGAACTTCAGCGCGTTCCCGCCGGTGGTCGTCTCGGGGTTGCCGAACATGACGCCGATCTTCATGCGGATCTGGTTGATGAACGCCACGGTGGTCTGCGAGCGGGAGATCGACGAGGTCAGCTTCCGGAGCGCCTGGGACATGAGCCGCGCCTGCAGACCCATGTGGGCGTCACCCATCTCCCCTTCGAGCTCGGCGCGGGGCACGAGCGCGGCCACCGAATCGATCACGATGATGTCCACGGCGCCGCTGCGGACGAGGGTTTCAGTGATCTCCAGCGCCTGCTCGCCGGTGTCCGGCTGAGACACCAGCAGGTCGGCGGTGTTGACGCCCAACTTCTCTGCATAAGTCAGGTCCAGCGCATGCTCCGCGTCGATGAAGGCGGCCGTGCCGCCGGTCTTTTGGGCTTCCGCGATCGTGTGCAGCATGAGCGTGGTCTTCCCGGACGACTCGGGGCCGTAGATCTCGATGACGCGGCCGCGGGGCAGCCCGCCCGTGCCCAGCGCCAGATCCAGGCCCAGCGAGCCTGACGGGATGACCGGCACGTCAGGCGGAGGAGCTTCGGTGTCCCCCAACTTCATGATGGATCCTTTGCCGAACTGCTTTTCGATCTGGGCTATCGCCAGTTCCATGGCTCGCTTCTTTTCTTCCCGCTCGGCCATCGCGTTCTCCTTTTCGATGCTGATCGGTGCCAAAGTGCTCGATTATACTCCAGCGCCGAAGGGCACTTCCACCAAGGTTGTATAGACGGCGCCGCTCGGACGAAGCTCGCTCTTGATGAGTTCCACCGAGGACGCCGCGAACTTTCCCACAACGCGGTTCTGCTGGGCGGTGAGGACCAGCTCCAGCGCGCCCGCCTCCACGCGATCGCGAATGCGGGCCAGGGTCAGATGGGGCGTGAAGGTACGGGGCTCCTTCGGAAACCCGAGACTCGCCACGCCATCCTCCACGGCCGCCTGAAGTCGTTGCAGTTCCGCCATGTCGTCGTTGCTCCCGTGCAGTCCCAGCCAGATCACGCGAGGCGCGCGTGGATTCGGGAAGGCACCCAGCCCGCGGGCTTCCAGCGTGAAGGGGCGGGCCGGCGCGGCCGCTTTGCGTAGGATCTCTCGCATGGCTTCCACCTGCGTTTCCTGGATGTCTCCCAAAAACTTGAGCGTCAGATGGATGCCCTCTGGCTGGGTCCATCCGATCTTGACAGCCTTGCCTCCCCGTCCCGAACCGGAGACCTCCCGTTTCAACTCTGCCTGCACACTTCCTATCTGACGCTTCATCTCGTCGGAAAGTTGAATGGCGATAAACGCGCGGAGCATTTTTTTTCGCCCTTACCCTGTCTCCTTTCCCGATAAATAGCGCCGCAACAGGTCTAACGCCGCCTGCGAGGCACGGCCCCGGATCCCGTCCCGATCCCCGCTGAACAGTTGGGACCGCACAACCGCCGTCTTTTTGTCGGCCAAGGCCAGATACACCAGGCCCACCGGTTTTTCCTTCGTCCCACCCGTCGGCCCGGCGATGCCGGTCACCGCGAGGCCGAGATCGGCCCCGCTTCGCTCCCGGACCCCTTCCGCCATGGCTTGGGCGACCTCCCCGCTGACCGCGCCTTTCGTGCGGATGAGCGCCTCCGACACCTTCAAAAGATCCACCTTCGCCCGGTCGCTGTAAGGCACCACGGCGCGGTCGAAGTAGACGGAACTGCCCGGCACGGAGGTCAGCCGCTGGCTGATCAGGCCGCCCGTGCAGGACTCCGCGACAGCCACGGTGAGGCCTTTCGCCTTCAGCTTCAAGGCGACCACGCCTTCCATGGTCTGATCCCCGGCTCCATACAGGTAGTCCCCGATTCGATCCCGCACCGCGCGCTCCATTCGCCTCATCACCGCCTCGGCCGAGTCCGGATCCCGGCCCCGAACCGTGAGCGACACGTCCACGCCATAGATGCCGGCCTGCAGGCCGAGGACGGCGCTCCGTTCAGCCGTGTACAGGTCCCTCAAGCGCGCATCCATCTCCGACTCCACGAGCCCGAAC
>VBOD01000043.1 GCA_005877615.1 Nitrospirota bacterium
ATGCCTTTGGCTGCCTGCCCCGTGCCCCGCTGGATCACGTCCTCCATCATGTTGGCGATCAGGTAGGCGGATTCCTTCGACATCACGGAGCGCGGTTCCGGGACATGCATCTCCAGCACCTGGCCGTTCGAATCCAGCACGGATTCGATCGTATAGGGCTCCAGCCGAATGCCCTGGTTGAAGAACGTCCCGTAGGCGGCCGTCAACTCCTGGAGCGTCACGCCGGAGGATCCCAATGCCAGCGTGAGGTCGCTGGCGAGCGGCGAGGTAACTCCGAGGTTCTGGGCAAGGTCCAGCACCGGATTGATGCCGATCTTCTCAAGCAGGCGCACGGTCGCGGCGTTGCGCGATTGCGCGAGCGACTCCCGCAAGGTGATCAACCCCTCGAACTTCTGGTCGTAGTTCTCGGGCCGCCAGACCAGATCGGGGTCGTTCTCGTTGTATACAACCCCGGAATCCACGATCGGGGTCCCCGGGGAGAGTCCCTCGTTGATCGCTGCAGCGTAGATCATCGGCTTGAACGCCGAACCAGGCTGTCGCCTGGCGGATGTCGCGCGGTTGTATTCGCTCCGTAGGAAATCGTAGCCGCCGATCATCGTCCGGACGGCCCCCGTGCGGGGATCGAGCGACAGCATTGCGCCCTCGACGAGGGGGGTCTGCTCCAGGGTCATCTGGGCGACGTCGCCCACCATCTTCTTGAGACTCACCTCGATCACGTCCCCGACCTTGAACAGTTCGACTGGCGTCTTGGCGCCGGTGTCCTTCACGTGCTTGACCGGGTCGGGACCCTTCAGTCTCCGGCGGGCCCACATGACATCGTCAGCGGCGATCCGCCCCGTCAGTCCCCGCGCCAGCACCGTGAGGCCGTCTTTCCCCACTTTCGACACGACGGCCTCGATGATCTCGCCGGGGCGAAGCGGCGGGTCGGCCGAGGCCCCGCTGCCGACGAGTTTCGCGGAAAACTCGTCAGGCGACACTCCCCGGCGGAGCGGCCCGCGGTAGCCCTGCCGCTTGTCCAACTGACGGAGACCCTCCAGGAGGACGGTCGTCGCCACTTGCTGCTCCGGCAAGGACAGCGTCGTGTACACTTGGAGCCCGCCCTTGTACACCATGGCTTCGCCGTAGGTGGCCATCAACCGTTGACGGACATGCTCGACAAAATAGGGCGCCGGTTCGTCCCGTGTCTGACGCCTGAACGCTACGTCTTCCGCCATGGCCGTTTCCGCTTCCGCCGTGGTGATGAACCGCTCCTCCACCATCCGCCTCAGTACCGTGGCCTGGCGCTTCTTGGAAGCTTCGGGATGGTAGTACGGGGAGTAGTCCGCCGGCCCCTTGGGCAGGCCCGCCAAGTACGCCGCCTCCGCCACGGTGAGCTGCCCCACCTCCTTGCCAAAGTAGGTCTGGGCGGCGGACTGCACTCCGTACGCTCCGTGTCCGAAGTAGATCTGGTTGAGGTACAATTCTAGTATTTGCTCCTTGCCCAGAACCTGCTCCATCTTCAGGGCCAGGAGCGCCTCCTTCGCCTTGCGCTCATAGTCCCGCTTGGGAGAGAGGAAGAGCGAGCGCGCCAACTGCTGCGTGATGGTGCTCGCGCCCTGACGGATCTTCCCGGACACGAGGTTCGTGATTGCGGCCCGCGCGATGCCGACAAAGTCCAGGCCCCGATGCTCAAAGAACCGGGAGTCCTCGATCGCCACCACCGCATTCACCAAATACCGGGGGATCTTCTCCAGTGGGACCAGGATCCTCCGTTCCACAAAGAATTGGCCGATCACCTGCTTGTCAGCCGAGTAGACACGGGTCACGAGGCTGGGCTGGTACTCATGCAGGCCGGTTATGGGGGGCAGGTCTTGAAGCAGGTACCCCACCGTGGCCAGACCCGCCACAAAGCCGATCAGCACCACCGTGAGGACACCCCACAGCAGGGCTTGCCTGACGGACTGGGGACGCCGGAAGGACGAGAAGAGCTCAGCGAGTGTCATGCCTTACCTTGCGCACGGGTTACCCATGATACCGTGCTCTCACCGAAAGCACAAGGACAGGAGAGGAAGCTTTGACTCCACCGGCGCGGTTGCGTTAGAGTGAGGGTTCTTCTGACCATGCGCCGAACAGACATCCGCAACATCGCCATCATCGCTCACGTGGATCACGGGAAAACGACCCTTGTGGACGCGATCCTGAAGCAGACCCATGTGCACCGCAACATCGAGAGCATGGGCGAGCGCATTCTCGACTCGATGGACCAGGAGCGCGAGCGCGGCATCACCATCAAAGCCAAAAACGCCAGCGTGGTCTATAAAGGGGTCAAGATCAACATCGTGGATACGCCCGGACATGCCGACTTCGGCGGCGAGGTGGAACGCACCCTCCGCATGGTGGACGGCGTCCTGCTGCTGGTGGATGCCAAGGAAGGTCCCATGCCGCAGACCGCCTTCGTCCTCCGCAAGGCCCTAGGCCTGGGACACAAAGCCATCGTCGTCATCAATAAGATTGACCGGCCCGATGCCCAGATCGACGACATGGTCAATCGCACGTTCGACCTGTTCGCGCACCTGGGCGCCAGCGATGACCAACTGGACTTTCCCATCGTGTACACCTCCGCGCTGCAGGGTACGGCCTCGCTGGATCCGGAGAAGCCGGGCGTGGATGTTGCGCCGTTGCTGGACACGATTCTCGGGAAAATCCCTCCGCCGGCGATCGGGCAGGACCGCCCGCTCCAGTTGCTGGTGCTCGCCCTGGCCCACGATCCCTACAAGGGCAAGATGGGCATTGGCAAGTTGCTCTCCGGCACCCTGACCAAGCGCCAGGCGTTGGTGCGGATCAAGACCGACGGGACCCAGATTCCCGGCAAGGCCACTGACCTCCTCGTCTTCGAAGGATTGGAACGCAAGGAGGTGGCCCAAGTCGAGGCGGGCGAGATCGTGGCCGTCGCCGGCTTCCCGGAGATCGGGATCGGCGAGACCCTGGCCGATCCCGAGCAGCCGATCCCCGTGCCGCCTGTGGCGATCGACGAGCCGACCGTCCAGATGACCTTTTCGGTCAATACGAGCCCCTTCGCCGGACGGGAAGGCAAGTACGTCACGTCCCGCCACCTGCGCGAACGGCTGTACAAGGAACTGGAGACCAACGTGGCCCTGCGGGCGGAAGAAACCGATTCCACCGACCAATTCCTGGTCGCCGGCCGGGGCGAACTGCACCTTGCGGTCCTCATCGAGGCAATGCGCCGGGAAGGCTACGAGCTCCAGGTCTCCCAGCCGAAAGTGATCTTGCGCGAAGCGGACGGAGTGACGCTGGAGCCTTACGAAGAACTGACCATCGAGGTGCCGGTGGAGTTCCAGGGCCCGGTCATCGAAGAAGTCGGCTTGCGCCGCGGCGAGCTTCGCCACATGCGGTTGACAATCCACGGCGACCTGCAGCTCGAGTACCACATCCCGACCCGCGGGGTGATCGGCTTGAAGAACGCGTTGCTGACCAGGACCAAGGGCACCGTCATCCTGCACCACATCTTCGCCCGCTACGAGCAGGTCGATCCGCGCGCCCTCCAAGTGCAGCCCCACGGCTCGCTCGTCGCGTACGAGACCGGGACCAGTAGCGCCTACGGGCTCAACATCGCGCAGGAGCGGGGCGCCCTGTTCATCGGCCCCGGCGTGGAGGTCTATCACGGGATGGTGGTCGGAGAGAACGCGCGGGATGAAGACCTGGACGTGAACGTCTGCAAGGCCAAGCACCTGACGAACATGCGCGCCTCCGGCTCCGACGAGGCGATCGTCCTGACCCCGCCCCGCGAGATGACGCTCGAGTTCGCCCTTGAGTACATCGGCCCGGATGAACTGGTGGAAGTGACGCCGGCCTCGATCCGGATCCGCAAGCGCCTGCTGGAGCCGGAGGAGCGGAGAAAAGCCAAGAAGTCCCGAAGCTAGACCGTGCCGCCGGTGCCGATCGGGAAGTCGGCGGAGTGAAGCTGGGTGTTGTGGGGCGTGACTTTCACGATATCGCCGTCTTTCACCACCGTCGATTCCGCCGCGATGCGGACCCCGACCGTGAACATGCACTCCGCCTCTTTCCAGAGCCTGATCACGTCGGGAATTTCCTCCTGATGCGCCAGGAGTAACTGCTCCAAGGATGCCGGTTCCTTGAGCTCCCACTCCAGGACGCGCTCGCCGTTCGCCGCTGTTAGGTTTCCCAATAAACGAAACGTGACCATCGATCTCTTTAACATCCAAGTAGCCACGAAACTATAACACAGCCAGCGCCCTGATTGCCGCATTCCCCGCCAACCCTGTTATTGCGAGCGAAGCGAAGCAATCCCGTCCCTCTGCTCCAGCGCTGCAACGAGATTGCTTCGGCTGACTGTGTCAGCCTCGCAATGACGGCGAGGGGTCGCTGTGCTCCTCGCAATGACACAGGCGAGGTAGTGTTCCCCGTAGTGAAGTATGCTACCATACATAGCGCTAGCCCTCGGGCGCTGGCGTAGCTCAACGGCAGAGCAGCGGTTTTGTAAACCGCAGGTTGGAGGTTCGATTCCTCTCGCCAGCTCCACATGTGAAGGAGGCCGATAAGCGCACGTGGCGAGCGAACGGCACCCATCGTCTCCCAACCCCGGGTACTTCGGGGACCGCCGCCGAGCGCCTCGACGGCAGCAGGACCGCCGACTGCTCCAACGCGAGCGCGAGCTCGAGGCCGCCCGCCTCATCTGCCAGGCCCTCTCGCAGCACATCAACGTGGACGAACTGGTCGAGAACGCCCTTCGCATCGCTCTGGAAGTCGTTGATGCGGACGCCGGCTCTGTGCTGCTGGCCGACGACAAAACTCAGCAACTGGTCTTCCGCTATGTCATCGGAGAGAAAGCCGAGCAGTTGCGCGGCACTGCCATCCCCTGGGACCTGGGCGTGGCTGGCGCGGTCTTCAAATCCGGAGAGCCAGCCATCATCGGCAACGTCGCGCGGGATACCCGCCATTTCTCTGGCATCGACGACACCACCGGATACAAGACCATGGATATGATCGCGATCCCGTTGAAGCGCTGGGAAGGCCAGCCCATCGGCGTGCTCGAGAT
>VBOD01000044.1 GCA_005877615.1 Nitrospirota bacterium
CGACGTCCTTGACCTCGGCGACCTTGGGGGGATTCAGCAGAAACGCCAGTTCGCCGTCGCCCCGCGCCACCGCCGCCATGGCGTCCTCTTCATCCTTTATATAGACCAGACGTTCCTCGTCTTGGGGCGTCAGCCGCAGCGCCCCCCGAAAGACCAATTGCTGAAGGATGGAAACATCCAGCCGTTCGCGTGCGGACGGACCCAGGCGGGCCATAGCTGCCGGATTGAGCGTGAGCAGGTCGTAGCGCGGCTCACCGCGGATGACCAGCCCCATTACATGCGCATCCGTCGCCTGCGCCGCATGGAGCGCGTTGACAAACTTCGCGCGGGCTGCTGGCTCAGTCTCTTTGGTAAAGGGGAACGCCGTCAGCGTGAAGGTCTCGCCCAGGCGTTGCCGGATCACAGCGATCGGGCACGGCAGCGGCCCCGGCAGGACGCGGTGCGTGGGGAGGATCGTCAGGCCCGGATCGTCGAGGTTCGAGAAATACATGAGGACCCAGTCGGAGGGCAGCGTGCCCGACTCGCCATGGGCTTTCCGCTGCGCGTTCCGGTAGCGGAGCGCCGACTCGTAGCGATGGTGGCCGTCCGCGATGAAGAGCGGGAGCGGCTTCATCGCCGCCACGACCCGCTCGAGCGCCGCCGGGTCAGTCACGGTCCACAGCCGATGGTGGCTCCCGTCGCTGTCCGTGACGGCGATGCGCGGGCGGCCTATGTCCGCCGACTCCAGGGTTCGGATGATGTCTCCAGCCGGATCGGAGTAGAGCGAGAAGATCGGGCTGAAGTTGCTGCGGCACGTCTCGAGCAACTGATAGCGGTCGTCCTTCGCCGCGGCGCGGGTGTTCTCGTGGGGGAAGATGCGGCCGGTGCCGAACTCCTCCAGCTTGACCAGCGAGAGGAAGCCGCGCATCGTCCGCACAGCCCCGGAGGGCAGCCGGTATTCGACCGCGTACAGGTAGATCGCCGGACGTCCATCCCGCCGGAGAACCCCGCCGCGCAGCCACTCCTCCAGAAACTGCTTGGCACGGGTGTAGCGGTTGTCCTGCGGGCCGTTTCCCGAATGCTCCTGGCCGAGTTCCAACCGGACGACGTTACAGGGATGCCGTTCGTAGAGTGCCGTTTGCTCGGCGAGTCCGATCACATCGTAGGGAGGCGCCACCACGGCCGTCACGTCGCCCACCTTGGCCGGGTCGTACAGGACACCATGGAACGGTGTGATCTCTGCCATTAATCACCCACCATAAAATGCAATCGTCTGCTACCCCCTGCGGTTGCCTTATCCTGTAGGGGCGCACCTGCGTGTGCGCCCGTCCGTAAATGGTCCCCCTGTGTATTCGGGCGGACACATAGGTCCGCCCCTACATCCTCTCCTAAAAATACCTTTCGACCGTAAACCGATACAGCTCGACCGGCTCCTGCTCGCCGATACCGCCTTTCTTCCGCGCGACCGCCATCTGTTCGTCCACCGAGGCGATCCCCTCGATATCGGGCAGCAGCAGCCCGCGCCGGGTGCCCGATTTCACGATCAGCCCGTACTGCCGCACGTCCAAGTCTTCGTGGCCCGCCGCGCGCTCCGGCGTTGTCAGAATGTCCACCGAGACCCGCAGCTCCGGCAACTCCTCTTCCACGACCGGCCGGAAGCGCGGGTCCTTGGTCGCGGCACTGATGGCGTTTTCGATGATTTCAAGGGCCAGGTTCTCTTGCGCCGGCTCGATCGTGCCGATGCAACCGCGCAACTCGCCTCGCTTCTTCAGCGAGACGAACACTCCCGCCCGTCCCCGCAGGGCCGGATGCCGTTCGAACAGACAGTCCAGCGGGGTGATGACGCGGAAATCCCGCACATAGGCATCGATGGCATCGGTGGCAAGCTGCACGTAGGGATGAACCGGAGAGGGAGAAGCCGCGCCCATCAACTAATGATCGCGCGACACCATGTAGTCGGCGACCACTTGCAGGGCCCGCTTGTGCACGGAATCTTCGAACAGGGTCAGGTGGACCTTGGCCGCCTGCACGAACCCGCGCGCAGTGGCCATCGCATAGTCGATCGAGCCATAGCGTTCCATCAAGGACACGACCCATGCCAGCCCGCCGTTCCCGTTCGACTTATTCTCCATGACTTCCACAAGCCGCATCCGTTCGGCCTCGGTGCAGTGCTTCCGAAGATGCAGCAGCGGCAGGGTGACATTGCCCTCGCCCAGGTCCTTGCCCTGGGATTTCCCGAGCGACTCCCGCGGAGCGGCATAGTCAAGCGTGTCGTCCGCCACTTGGAACGCCACGCCGATCGCATGGCCGAACTGGTACAGCGCGTCCCGCAGCGCCGGATCGGCATCGGCCACGACGGCCCCGATCCGGCACGCCGCCGCGATCAGGGAGCCGGTCTTGTACTCCACGATCTTGAGATACTCCCGCTCGGAGATTGACGCGTCGTCCTTGTGGGACAACTGCATCAGTTCGCCTTCCGCCATCTTCCGGCAGGCCTCCGAGAGGCACTCGTTCACATCCTGATTGCGGAACCCGACGATGTGGCAGATCGCCTTGGAATAGAGGTAATCGCCGACGAGGATCGCCACCTGGTTGCCCCACAGCCCGCCAGCGGTGCGCCGCCCGCGGCGAAACTCGGCGTGGTCCACGACGTCGTCGTGCAGGAGCGTGGCGGTGTGGATGTACTCGATGAGGCTGGCCAGAATCACGTCGTCCCGGCCGGTGTAGCGCGCCAGCCTGGCGCACAGGATCAGGAGCAGCGGGCGGATCCGCTTGCCGCCGCTATTGAGGATGTGTGCCGCAACCGTGTTGACCAGCGCTACCTTCGAGTCCAGGTTCTGGCGGATCTGATCCTCGACGGCAATGAGTTCCAGGCGGTAGCACTCCCACACATCGCTCATGCTCGCGATGGCGCAGGATTCAACGTTTTTGGGCATGGGCGGATACTAGGTAAGGGTCGGAGGGTTTGTCAAGCCGAGAGTCGGGGGAATCGCCGGCCGTTGCATTGCGATGGGTCCAGTCCGGTGCTACGCTCGCGCCCATGCTGCCGTTTCTTAACCTGTGGCTGCACATCCTCGCGGCAGTCATCTGGATCGGAGGCATGCTGTTCCTCTCGTTGGTCGCTGTGCCGGTCTTGCGCCAGGTGGACTCCCGGCTGCTCCGCGCCGACCTGTTCAGGAAGATGGCCCTGCGCTTCAGGCGGTTGGTCTGGCTCTGCATCGCCGTCTTGATACTGACGGGGATCGTCAACGTGGCCTACTACGGGAATACGACGCCGGGGTCCCCTTACCTGAAAGTGCTGGGTATCAAGCTTGGGCTGGTCGCTGTCCTGGTGGCGCTGGGCATGACACACGACTTTATCATCGGCCCCCGTGCTGCCCGGGCCCAGTCCCGCGATGGGTTGCCCCCGACCGGCACCGATCTGCTGATGGTGCAGTTGGCACCGTGGGTGGGCCGGCTCAACCTCCTCCTCGGGGTGATCATCCTGGTGCTTGCAGCGGCGCTCACCCGCAGCCACTGACTAGAGAATCCTCCTGGGTAGTCCAATGGGACCAGTCGCTCGCTTCTTTCGACCTACCGTTGCAATTACTTGATTTGGCCTGGACTTCCGAGTGCCGGCCAGCGACGATTTGCTTGACACGCCCGCGCCCCCTCAAGTAGGATCAGTTGATTCGTAACGGCTTGTCGATCAAAGGAATTCCGACCATGAGCGGAGAGATGCGTATCCCTGGGTTTCCACCTAAACAAGGTCTCTACGATCCCCGCTTTGAAAAGGACAGTTGCGGGATCGGCTTCGTCGCCAATGTCAAGGGCGTCAAGTCGCACGACATCGTCCGCAAGGCGCTCCAGGTCCTCAACAACCTCTTTCACCGCGGCGCTCAGGGCTGCGACCCCTGCACGGGCGATGGGGCGGGCATCCTGCTCCAGGTGCCGCACGAGTTCTTCAAGCGCGCGTGCGCCGACGTCGGCGTGAAGCTGCCGAACGCCGGCGAGTACGGGGTCGGCATGGTTTCCCTCCCGCAGAACGCCGCGCAGCGCAAGCCATGCGAGAGGCTCTTCGAGAAGGTGATCGCGGAGGAAGGCGCGCGGCTGCTGGGCTGGCGCGACGTGCCCGTCAAGAGCGGCGCGATCGGCTCGCAGGCGCGTCGGACGGAGCCGGCCATCCGGCAGGTCTTCATCGCCCGCGACATCCTCAACGAGGCGCAGTTCGAGCGCAAGCTCTACGTCATCCGCAAGCGCATCGAGAACGCCATCCGCGAGTCCGCGATCGAGGGCCGGGAGCACTTCTACATTCCCAGCATGTCCATGAACACCATCATCTATAAGGGCTTGCTGTTACCGGATCAGATCACTCAGTACTACCCGGACCTGACCGATACCAGCATCGTCAGCGCGCTCGCGATGATCCACTCGCGCTTCAGCACGAACACGTTCCCGACGTGGCCGCTCGCGCACCCCTACCGCTACATCTGCCACAACGGCGAGATCAACACGCTCAAGGGCAACGTGAACTGGATGCGCGCGCGCCAGGGCCGCCTGCAGTCGGAGCTCTTCGGCGACGACATCCCCAAGCTCTTCCCCATCGTGTACGAGCACCAGAGCGACTCGGCCTGCATCGACAACGCGCTCGAGTTCCTGGTGATGGGTGGCCGCTCGCTCGCGCAAGCGATGATGATGTTGATCCCCGAGCCGTGGGTCGGCAACCCGCAGATGGACTTGGACCGGCGCGGGTTCTACGAGTACCACGCCGCGATGATGGAGCCGTGGGACGGCCCGGCGGCCGTGTGTTTCACCGACGGGAAGCAGATCGGCGCGACGCTCGACCGCAACGGCCTGCGCCCCTGCCGGTACCAGGTCACCACCGACGACCTTGCGGTGCTGGCCTCAGAGGCCGGCGTGCTCCCCTACGATGCCAAGGACATCCGCCAGAAGGGGCGCCTGCAGCCGGGTCGCATGTTCCTCGTGGACACGGCGCAAGGGCGCATCATTGACGACGAGGAGATCAAGGCCGAGATCGTCAGGCGGAAGCCGTACCGGGCCTGGGTGACCCAGTACCGCGTCTCGCTCGACGAGCTGCCGGAGCCGCTGAACGTGCCGCAGCCAGACCACCCGACGCTCCGTCAGCGTCAGCAGGCGTTCGGCTAC
>VBOD01000047.1 GCA_005877615.1 Nitrospirota bacterium
TCAACGAGCAACTGGGCACCGAAGTCGTGCAGTTCTATCCCGGCGTGTCGTACCGGAATCTCATGGTCTGGGCCGAGGGCAAGCACCGCGTGGCGCTGACCCCGCCCCAGGACATCGTCGGGCAGCCGGTGGGCGAGTACCTGCCGAAAGGCGAAGGCGAGAAGGTCCTGCGGACCTTGATGGAGGAGGCCCTGGCGGTCCTGCGCGGCCATCAGTTCAATCAGGAGCGGGTCGAGGCGGGCAAGCGCCCCGCGAACGCCATCTGGCTGTGGGGGCACGGCAAGGCGCCGAAGCTGCCGAAGCTGACCGAGCGGTACAACCTCTCCGCGGCCATGATCTCGGCGCTGGACCTGCCGCGGGGTCTGGGCCTCGCCTGCGGCTTCGAGGTGGTGAAGGTGCCGGGCGCCCCGGGAGCCTTGGACACCGACTATCGCGGGAAGGCCGAGTGCGCGCTCAAGGAGCTGGAGAAGCGTGACCTGGTCTACGTGCATCTGGAGGCGACGGATGACGCGAGCCACCGGGGGGATGTGCAGGCCAAGATGAAGGCCATCGAGTCGTTCGATGAGCACACGGTCGGCCCCTTGCTGAAGGAACTGCCGAAGCGGGGCCCGCATCGCGTGCTGGCGGTCTGCAACCACGCGACGCCGGTCGCGCTCAGACGCCATACGAACGACCCGGTGCCGTTCGCCCTCTACGAAGGGCCCACGACCCGCGACCGGGCCGATGCTCGGCGGGGCTTTAACGAGGCGGACGCCCAGGCGGCGAAGGTGGTCTTGGCGGACGCGACGAAGCTGATCGGAAAGTTGCTGGGCAAATAAATGGCATTAGTCATTCAGAAATTCGGCGGGACCTCGGTTGCGAACATCGACCGGATTAAGCACGTGGCGGGTCTTGTCGCCAAGACCCGGCAGGCGGGCGATACTGTCGTCGTGGTGGTCTCCGCCATGAGCGGCGAGACGGATCGTCTGGTCAAGCTCGCCCACGCGATCACCGAGTTCCCCGACGAGCGGGAGATGGACATGCTGCTCTCCACCGGAGAGCGTGTGGTGATCGCCTTGCTGGCGATGTCGTTGCGCGCGTTGGGCTTTGACGCCCGCTCCTTCACGGGTCGCCAGGTGGGCATCATCACCGACAGCACGCACACGAAGGCGAGGATCGAGCGGATCGTGGCCGACCGGATCCAGGCCGCGCTCGACAAGGGCATCATTCCCGTCGTGGCGGGCTTTCAGGGGATCAGCGAGCATGATGACGTCACGACGCTGGGGCGAGGCGGGTCGGATCTCACGGCGGTGGCGCTGGCTGCGGCCCTCAAAGCGGACCGCTGCCTGATCCATACCGACGTGGACGGCGTGTACACGGCGGACCCGAACCTGGTCCCGTCGGCGCGCAGGCTGGCGAAGGTCTCCTACGAGGAGATGCTGGAACTGGCGAGCCTGGGCGCGAAGGTGCTGCAGAGCCGGTCGGTCGAGTTCGCCGCCAAGTACGGGATACCGGTGGTGGTCAAGTCCACGTTCGTCGCGGGGAGCGGGACGCTGGTAACGAAGGAGGATCGGGACATGGAGCAAGTCGTGGTGTCCGGCGTGACGGGCGACCGCAACCAGGCTAAGGTCACGTTCATTGGAGTGCCGGACCGGCCGGGGATCGCCGCCCGCATCTTCGGGCCGCTCGGGCAGGCCAATATCCTGGTGGATATGATCATCCAGAACGTGGGCCAGGGCGATCTGACCGACCTGTCGTTCACCATCCCGCGGGCTGACGTGCACAAGGCAGTGGACCTGTCGAACCGCATCGCGAAGGACATCGGGGCACGGAGCGTGGAGGTGAAGGATCAGATCGCCAAGGTCTCGCTGGTGGGGGTGGGCATGCGGTCCCACTCCGGCGTGGCCGCGCGGATGTTTGAGACCCTGGCCCGCGAACGGATCAACATCATGATGATCAGCACGTCAGAGATCAAGATCTCCTGCGTGATCGAGGAGAAGTATTTAGACTTAGCGATCCGGGCCCTGCACGAGGCCTTTGGATCGGGGAAAGGGTGAGATGAAAGCGGACGACGCGCGCCCAGTCGAAATCTACGACACCACCCTGCGCGACGGCGCGCAGGCCGAGGACGTCTCGTTCTCGGCCGAGGACAAGGTCATGGTCGCCCAGAAGCTGGACGAACTGGGCGCCCACTTCATCGAAGGCGGGTGGCCCGGGGCCAATCCGAAGGACATCGACTTCTTCCGCATGATCAAGACCGTCCCGCTCAAGCAGGCCAAGGTCGTGGCCTTTGGCTCGACGCGGCGGGCGACCAACCCGGTGCATGCCGATCCCACCTTGAAGGCCATCCTTGATGCGGACACCCGGTATGTGACCCTGTTCGGCAAGAGCTGGACTCTGCATGTGACGGACGCGCTCGGCGTCTCGCTGAAGAAGAACCTCGAGCTGATCGAGGATTCCATCGCGTATTTGAAGGGCAAGGGGCGACAGGTGTTCTATGACGCCGAGCACTTCTTCGACGGCTACAAGGTCGATCCAGAGTACGCCCTGCAAACCCTCCTGAAGGCCCAGGCAGCCGGCGCCGAGCGGCTCATCCTCTGCGACACGAACGGCGGGACGATGCCGTGGGATGTCAAGCGGATTGTCGCAGCAATCGCCCGCGAAGTCCGCGTGCCGCTCGGCATCCACGCCCACAACGATGCGGAGATGGCGGTCGCCAACTCGCTGATCGCGATCCAGGAGGGCGTGTTCCAGGTGCAGGGCACGATCAACGGGATCGGCGAGCGGTGCGGGAACGCCAACCTCTCCTCGATCATCCCGAATCTGCACTTCAAGATGAAGATGCCGTCAGTGACTCCGGACCAACTGCGGAACCTCCGCGAGGTGTCCCACTTCGTAGCCGAGATCGCCAACCTGGTCCCGAACAAGCACCAGCCCTACGTGGGCGACTCGGCCTTCGCGCACAAGGGGGGCGTGCACATCGATGCGGTGCGCAAGAACCCGATGACCTACGAGCACATCCGCCCGGAGGCGGTCGGCAACCGCCAGCGGATGCTGATCTCCGACTACGCCGGCAAGAGCAGCCTGTCGGCGAAGGCCGAGGAGTTTCACATCAAGCTGCCAAAGAAAGACCCCAAGGCCCAGGAGCTGCTGGCGACGCTCAAGGACCTGGAGAACCAAGGCTACCAGTTCGAAGGGGCCGAGGGCTCGTTCGAGCTCTTGATGCGCCGGATGCTCGGCAAGCACAAGCCGTCCTTTGAGTTGCTGGGGTTTCGCGTGATTGTGGAGAAGCGGCGGGCGGATGAGAACCCGATCTCGGAGGCTACGGTGATGGTCAAGGTCGGCTCCACGGTGGAGCATACCGTGGCCGTGGGCACCGGTCCGGTCAATGCCCTGGACCATGCCATCCGTAAGGCGCTCGAGAAATTCTATCCGCAGTTACGGGAGGTGAAGCTGCTTGACTATAAGGTCCGCGTGTTGGCCGCCAATAAAGGCACGGCTTCGCGGGTCCGCGTGCTTATTGAATCGGGAGACCACAAGGAAAAGTGGGGAACGGTAGGAGTTTCCGAGAACATCATGGAGGCAAGCTGGCAGGCGTTAGCCGACAGCATTGAATACAAGATGGTGAAAGACCGGCGTTCTTCCAAACACACTTCTGCTTGACTTCTGGCGAACGCCTTCGTATCCTGATGATCTCTAAAGGGATTTTGCCCGGTTGGATGAGAGGGGGAGAGGGATGAGGAAAGCAGACCTGGCGACCGAAATTTACGAAAAAGTGGGTGTTTCGAAGAAGGAGGCTGCGGACCTCGTCGAACTGGTCCTGGATACGATCAAGAGCGTCCTGCAGAAAGGAGAATCTTTTAAAATCGCCGGATTTGGAAATTTTATTGTTCGAAGCAAAGGGCCTCGCAAAGGTCGGAATCCCCGGACCGGTGAAGAAATCGGGATTACCCCTCGACGTGTGGTGACCTTCCGACCGAGCCAAATCTTTAAAAAATACGTGAACTAGCCGCCGGCGGTGGCTGTCATGGCGACCGGGACGTCAGCATCCGACCACGGCACAAGCACCGCAGTCGGCGAGAAGCTTTTCTACAAGATCGGCGAAGTGAGCCGGCTGACTGGCCTTCCCGCGTATGTCCTGCGGTTCTGGGAGTCTGAGTTCGGGTTCCTGCGTCCCCAGAAGACCAGGGGCCGGCAGCGGAAGTACACCCCGAAGGACATCGAGACGCTCCTCCAGATCAAACGGATGCGGTACGAGCAGGGGTTCACGCTGGAGGGGTTGAAGCGTCGGTGGCATACACGGGCAGGCACGCAGGAACGGCGGCCTTCGCGCGATACGGTCGAGGTGGTCCGGCGCCTGAAGCACGAAGTCCACGAGATGCTGAAAGTTCTGAGCGATTCGACATAGGTCGAACCTGGCCCGACAAGTCTGAATGGTTCGGGGCGTAGCGCAGCCCGGTAGCGCACTCGCTTGGGGTGCGAGTGGTCGTGGGTTCAAATCCCGCCGCCCCGACCAGCCCTCGCTATTTTTTTCATAACCTCGCGTGCTTGACGGTGAACGCTTCCTGTGATGATCAATCCTGACCACGCCCGGTTGAAAATGGTCGAGGAGCAGCTCGTTCCCCGGGGCATCACCGATTCGCGGGTCCTGGAAGCGATGCGAAAGGTCCCCCGGCATCTGTTCCTCGAAGAAGCCCTGGCTGATCGCGCCTACGACGATTCGGCTTTGCCGATCGGCGAGAAGCAGACCATTTCACAACCGTACATCGTGGCGCTGATGACGCAGGCTCTGGCGCTCCGGGAGACCGATAGGGTGCTGGAGATCGGGACGGGGTCCGGCTATCAGACGGCGATCCTGGCCGAACTGGCGGAGCGGGTCTATTCCATCGAACGGGTGAAGTCACTTGCCCTTCAGGCCCGCGAGCGGCTTGACCGGATGGGCTACCGGAACGTGGCTATCCGGATCGGAGACGGGACCTACGGGTGGGGAAACGCCGCGCCGTTTGACGCCATCCTAGTGGCGGCCGGGTCTCCGAGCGTACCGCCGTTGCTCGTCGAGCAGTTGCGGGAAGGCGGGCGGCTGGTCATTCCGGTCGGCGACCGCCACGTGCAGCGGCTGCAGGTGGGCGTGAAGCAAGGCGGACAACTGGTCGTCAGCGACTTGGGCGACTGTGTTTTCGTCCCCTTCATCGGGGCCTTCGCATGGAACGCGGACGCATGCTGAAGATCTTCAACACCCTGACCGGCGGGAAGGATCCGTTCGAGCCGCTGGTGCCCGGCCAGGTTCGCATGTACGTGTGCGGCGTGACGGTCTATGACGACGTTCACCTGGGCCATGCCCGTAGCGCCATCGTCTTCGACGTCATCCGGCGATACCTGGAATACCGCGGCTTCAACGTCACGTTCGTCAAGAACTTCACGGATGTGGACGACAAGATCATCAATCGGGCCCGGGAACTGAGCCTGCCGTGGCAGGCCGTGACAGCCCGGTACATCGACGCCTACTACCGCGATATGGGGCGACTTGGGGTCCGCCCGGCAACGCTGGAACCCAAGGCCACCGAACACATGGAGGAGATCATCCGGCTCATCCGCACTCTTGTTGAGAAAGGCGTCGCTTACCGGGTCAACGGCGATGTCTATTTCGAGGTCCAGAAGTATCCCGCCTACGGGCGGCTCTCCAAGCGCAAGCTCGACGAGCTGCAGGCAGGCGCTCGTGTCGAAGTGGATGAGCGGAAACGGAACCCTATGGACTTTGCGCTGTGGAAGTCCCCCAAGCCCGGTGAACCGGCGTGGCCGAGCCCGTGGGGGCCCGGTCGCCCGGGCTGGCACATCGAATGTTCCGCCATGGCGATGAAGCACCTCGGCGACACGTTCGACATCCACGGGGGCGGCCAGGACCTCATCTTCCCGCACCACGAGAATGAAATCGCCCAGTCCTGTGCGGCGACCGGCAAGGAGTTCGCCCGGTACTGGGTTCACAACGGCTTTGTCACCGTGGACAGCGAGAAGATGTCAAAATCGCTCGGCAACTTCTTCACGGTCCGCGAGATCTTCGAGAAATTCCCCGCGCCGGGGAAAGTGACAGCCGAGGTGGTCTGGTATTTCCTTCTCTCGACGCAGTATGGCAGTCCCATCGATTTCTCAGACCAAGCGCTGCGCCAAGCGAGAGCCGGACTCAGTAACTTTTACGACCTCTTTCTGCGGTTAGAAGAGATTACGATGTCGAAGGGGGCCGCCGACGAGGAAGTTGGAAGCGCGCTCAAGGCCGTGGCGGCGGACTTCGAGCGTGCCATGGATGACGACTTCAACACGCCGGCCGCGCTCGCCGCGTTGCAGACGTTTCGAAGCAAGCTCAACACGAAACTCGCGGCCGGTCTCTCTTCGGTAGTTGCGCAGCAGGCGCTCACGGCGATCCAGCACTATGGTGCGGTGCTGGGGCTCTTCCAGGTGCCCGCGCGGGAATGGGAGTTCAGGGAGCCTGTCGGGACTGCGCTCGATGATGCGGAGATCGAGCGCCAAATTGCCGAGCGAAACAATGCCCGGCTCAGAAAAGACTTTGCGCGGGCGGATGAGATCAGGAAGGCCCTTGCCGCACAGGGCGTCATACTCGAGGATCGGTCCGACGGCACGACCCGCTGGAAGCGATGAGCCTCGCGGCTTCGACCGACCTGCTCTACGGCGTGCATCCGGTGCTCGAAGCGCTCCGGGCGAAGGACGTAGGGGTCCACCGGATCTACCTGCAGGAGGGCCGTCGGGGTCGCGCGGTCGAGGAGATTCTGCGGCTGGCCAAGGCCCGCCACGTGCCCGTGGCCTTCGAGGCGCGCGGGGACCTGGATCGGCGGGCCGGGTCCGGACGGCACCAAGGCGCGGTGGGCATCGCCTCGGCGAAGGCCTACCTGTCTCTGGAGGAGCTTCTCGAAACGGCGCGCCGGCATGACTCGCCCCTCCTGCTCGTGCTTGACGGGATCGAGGATCCCCACAATCTCGGCGCGATCGTGCGGACCGCTGAGGCGGCCGGCGCGCAGGGCGTGCTCCTGCCGACCCGGCGGGCGGTCGGCCTGACCGCGACCGTGGCCCGCGCCTCGGCGGGCGCCGTCGAGCATCTTCCCGTCGCCCGCGTCGTCAATGTCGCGCAGACCATCGAACGGCTCAAGGCGGCGAACTTCTGGGTCTATGGGCTTGACGCGAAAGGGACTCGACGCTATTGGGAAGTGGATTATCGCGGTCCGGTGGCGTTAGTGGTGGGTGGGGAAGGTCGGGGGATCCGGCCGCTGGTTGCCGGTCAATGCGATGGGCTGGTGCGCATCCCGCTCCAGGGTAAAGTGCAGAGCCTCAACGTCTCGGTGGCGGCGGCGGTTGTGCTGTACGAGGTGCTGCGGCAGCGAGCCCGCACCAGTCCCGTCAGCTCCGCCGCACCCGGATGAATCCTTCCTCGATGGCGGCTTTGAGGAGTTGGGCGGCGTTCGACACCCGGAGCTTCTTCATCATGTTGGCGCGGTGCGCTTCGACGGTCTTTACGCTGATCTTGAGGCGTGTCCCGATCTCCCGGTTCTTGAGGCCGTTCCAGATCAACTGGAGGATTTCCTGCTCGCGGTCCGTCAAGGACGTGGCCCCGTTTCTCTTCTTCCGTTCCATGATCGCATAACTCCTTATGCTAAAGATGTCTAATCAACCGCCCTACCAGTAAGACCATTAGTATCACATAATCAAGTAAATGCTGTAAATAAGAAAAGGCATCACGGTCCGGTCCGCAGCCTTGTCCCCTTCAGGGAGATCACGTACAATGGGCGCGCGGGCCGCCTGGTCCGGGAGCTATCGGCGGAGGCAGGATGAGTCCCCAGTGGCATGTGACGGTCGCGGTGCTGGTCGGCGGCGTCATCGGCAGCTTCTTGAATGTCTGCATCCATCGCCTGCCCCTTCGAGAATCCATCGTGCGGCCGGGATCCCGGTGCCCGCAGTGCAAGACGGCCATCGCCTGGTACGACAACATTCCGATCCTCAGCTACCTCTGGCTGCTCGGCCGGTGCCGGAGTTGCCGGGCCGGCATCGGGTGGCGTTACCCGCTTGTGGAAGCCCTCAACGCCGCCGGATATGGCTTCATCGCCTGGCGCTTCGGCGTGACCCCAGTGGGGTACGTGTACGGGGCGCTCTTTTCGGCCCTCATCGTCGTGAGCTTCATCGATCTCGATCACATGATCGTGCCTGATCGGATCACGGTGCCCGGGATCGTGCTCGGACTCGTCGCGGGGACGCTCCTCTTGCCGCGCTGGTGGGACAGCATCGGCGGTCTTGTGTTAGGCGGTGGCCTGCTGTATGTCATGGCCTGGATCAGCCCCTACCTGTTCGGGAAGGAGGGCATGGGCGGGGGCGACATCAAACTGCTGGCCATGATCGGCGCGTTCCTGGGCTGGCAGCAGGTGCTGCTCACGGTGATCGTGGGCGGACTCCTGGGCGCGGTGCTCGGTGTGGGGTTGATCGCGGCCCGCGTGATCAGCCGCTCGGATTACATCCCGTTCGGCCCTTTTCTCTCTCTCGGGGCGGTGGTCGCGATGCTGTTCGGCCCGGAGATCCTGGGCTGGTACGGTGAGCTTCTGGTGGGAAGGGGGTAAGCCGTGGCGCTGCGTCCTCGAAGCAATCCGTTCGCGATCCTCACCGCCCTGCTGTTAGTGTTGTTTCTCACGACCCTCGCGTTCAATCTGTTGACGGCCCAGCGTATTCCCACCGCCCCTGGGGGCGTCGATGTGCACGCGGCGACCGAACTCCTGCTGAAAGTCCTGGGCGGCATCATTCTTCTGGTCCTGCTGTACGCCGGGTTCGCGCGGATCGTGCGGCGCGATTCCTCACCGTCGACCGGGTTCGTGAAAGACAATGTCTTCCTCGACGTCGTGGGGCGCCTGCGGGACAAGGAGCATGAGCTCGAACGCTTGCGGTCGGCGGCGGAGGAACGGGCGCGGGAAATCGAGAGCTATAACGAGAACATTCTCCGCAGCGTCTCGAGCGGCGTCATCACCTTCAACCGAGAGAGCGTGGTCACCACGTTCAATGACGCCGCCGGCCGCATCCTGCGGTTCAATCGGGCGGACGTGATCGGCAAGACGTGCGGCGAGGTCTTCGGCGCGAACAGCACGGTCGCGGGGCTGCTGAACCGGTGCCTGAGCACCGGGGAAGCCATTACGCGGGAGGAGTTCGAGCTGTACCTGCCGCATGGGGAACGGATCTGGATCGGCGTGAGCACCACGCTGCTGAAGGATCGCGAGGGCCGCCTGATGGGGACCACGTTTGTGTGCACCGACCTCACCGAGATCAAGGCGCTGCAGGAGCAGGTGGAGATGCGCGAGCGCATGACGGTGTTGGGGCAGATGTCCGCGGGGATCGCCCACGAGTTCCGCAACCTGATGGGGACCATCCTGGGCGCGGTCAAGCTGATCGCCCGGCAAACCCCGCCCGACAGTCCGGTCCACGAAAGCATCCAGACCGTCACCCACGTCATCTCAGACATGGACCATCTGATCACGCAGTTCCTCAATTTTGCGCGGAAGACCGACCCCGACCTCAAGCCGGTCGACATGGGGCCGTGGCTCAAGCGGGTGGTCGAGCAGGTGCTGGAACAGGTGCCGCCCCCCCATCCCCATGTCGAAGTGACTTGCTTTCCGGACGTGCCGCGGATCCGCATCGATGAAGTGCTGATGCGGCAGGCGTTGGGGAACCTGGTCCAGAATGCCGTCGAGGCCATGCCGGGTGGCGGGCGCCTGACCGTGTCGGCCGGTCTGCGGCCCCCGCTGGGGCGGCGGCGTGAAGTCGAGGTGCGGGTCATCGACAGCGGCGCCGGCATCCCGCAAGACCGGCTCGGCAAGATCTTCCTGCCGTTCTTTACGACGAAACCGAAAGGAACCGGCCTGGGACTCGCGCTGGTCCACAAGATCGTCCTGCTGCATAACGGCCGGATCGATGTGGAGAGCCAGGAGCGCAAGGGGACGACCTTTCGGATTTCGTTACCGATTGCCTGAGGGACGGGCGTGGCCACGATTCTGCTCATTGAAGACAACGAACGCATGGCCGAGGTGCTGGCCCGGCACATGGAAATGGAAGGGCATGCGGTCGTCCTGGTGGCCGATGGGGAAAAGGGCATCGAGGAGTTTCGGCGGCAGAAGGTGGACCTGGTCCTGACGGATCTCAAGCTGCCGGGGAAGTCGGGCCTGGAAGTCTTGCAAGCCGTCAAGGACGAGAATCCCATGGTCCCCATCGTCGTCATGACCGCGCACGGCACGATCGAGAGCGCCGTGAAGGCCGTCAAGGAAGGGGCGTTCGATTTCCTGCAGAAGCCGGTGGACCCGGACCATCTCCTGATCATCATCGGGAAGGCGCTGGAGACCCGCCAGCTCGTCACCGAGAATCTGATCCTCAAGGAAGAGCTCTCACAGACAAAGTACGCGAAGATGGTCGGCCAGAGCCGCGCTCTGCTGGAAGCGCAGGAGAAGGCGAAGAAGGTCGCGGTGGGCACCACGACCGTGCTCCTGCTCGGGGAGAGCGGCACCGGTAAGGAGCTCTTTGCCCGGATGATCCATGACTTCAGCCCGCGCAAGAACGGGCCGTTCGTGGCCATCAACTGCGCGGCCATCCCCCGGGAGCTGCTGGAAAGCGAGTTGTTCGGACATGAGCGCGGTTCGTTTACCGGCGCCACCGGACGGAAAATCGGCAAGTTCGAACTGGCGGACAAGGGCACGGTGTTCCTCGACGAGATCGGCGACATGGACATGGGCCTCCAGGCCAAGCTCCTCCGCGTGCTGGAGGGCGATCGGTTCATGCGGGTCGGTGGCACGTCTCCGGTCAAGGCGGACGTCCGCGTCGTGGCGGCCACCAACAAGGATTTGCACGCGGCGGTGGCCAAACACGCCTTCCGCGAGGATCTGTATTACCGGCTGAACGTGTTCCCGCTCGTCATCCCGCCTCTACGCGACCGCCGGGAGGATATCCCGTTGCTCGTCGATCATTTTCTCGCGGTGTACAGCCGGGAGGTGAAGAAAGAGGGCTTGGCGCTCTCGTCCGAAGCGATGGACGTGATGAAGCACCATCCGTGGACCGGGAACATCCGCGAGCTGCAGAATTGCATCGAGCGGGCCGTCATTCTCTGCGACGGCCGCGAGATCCTCCCGGAGCACATCGGCCTGCGCGTGCTGGCGCGGTCGGCCGGGGAGGACGTGCCGGCGGTCGGGAGCCTCCAGGAAGCCAGCAGCGCGGCCTCCCGGGCCGTGGAGGCCAAGATGATCGAGAAGGTCCTGCGCGAGACCGGCGGCAACAAGACCAGGGCGGCCGAGATCCTGCAGGTCAGCTACAAGACGCTGCTCACCAAGATCAAGGACTATGGCCTCGACTAAGAGTGACGAGCCGGTCGTGGACCCGTGGGTCACGTGCTTTTTGACCGGGATGGTGATCCGCCACCTGGACAGCCTGCCGGGGATTGGTGACCGAATCGATTACCACCGGGTCATCGGGGTGGTGGAAGGGTTCGACCACATCCACGATCCGAAGGCCTTCCTCCTCGATCCGAACAACTGGGTCCCGCACGTGGTGCTCCGCGAGCTGATTCACCGCAGCGAGGAGGCGAGCGGGCGCAAGGATGTGACCTACCGCGCGGCCCTGGCCTACTTCGCTTCCTCCGACAAGCGGGAGCCGACGCTGATAGAGACCATCGCCCGGTACCTCGATGATGTGGACACGGCCGTCCGGTGCTCCGGGCTCTGGGCATCAGCCTATAGCAATTACCTTCGCATGCAGGCCTTCGCCCGCCCTGACGAGACGCACACGCTGTACGTGCTGGTCCGTTTTCTACCCCCGGTCGATCCGCAAATCGGGAACAGCCTGCTGGTCAAGGGCAACATCGAGGGGTTCTCCCAGCTCTATCCGTTCGTGGAATCCGCGTCCTGTGAGGAGCAGTACTCGCAACTGCGCCTGACGACCATTGTCGCCGAGTTTGGTGGGGCCTACGTGCTGAGGACTGAAGGATCCAGGAGCGCTCCGACCGACTGGCTGATCAAGGAGGGAAAGACCGGCAGAACAGTGGCGACGGCCCTCCCGTTCTGGATGGAAGTTGAACCGGCCGCCGGCTGGGACGGGGGACAAGCCTACGCCGCTGATCGTCCAGCGAGCCGCTCGAGCGAACACCTCCGGGCTCTCCGGATCGAACAGCCGGGCGTGTTGCGCGCCGGGTCGTTGGAGTATGTCTTGCATGAGGGGACGATCTACGACGCTCCGTACACGCGGTACCGTTTCCAGTGGCGGGAGCGTTCCTCGTCCGAGGCGGTACAGCGGCAAGCGGACAGCGCGACGGGCCGGGCCACCAAGGGCGTGATCTCGCGGCTGCTGTTCGATCACCTGGTGGGATTGCAGACCACGCAGCGGCGGGCCCTCGGGGTCTTCATTCGCAACCGCGAGCTGCGTGAGGAGAACAAGCATCTTCGAGAGGAGCTGTACGGGGCGACGGAAACGGGCGGGTTGGTGGGCAAGAGCCGTCCCATGCAGGACCTGTTCGGTCTGGTGCGAAACGTCGCGCAGTCCGACGTTACCGTGCTGATCACCGGGGAGACCGGAACCGGCAAGGAACAGACGGCGCGGCTGATCCACCAGCTCAGTCCGCGGCGGACCGGACGGTTCCTCGCGATCAATTGCGGCGCGCTGGCGGAAAACTTATTAGAATCGGAGCTCTTCGGGCACGAGCGGGGTGCCTTTACCGGGGCCGTGGCGCAGAAGAAGGGCAAGTTCGAACAGGCCAACGGCGGCACGCTCTTCCTGGACGAGATCGGCGAGATCTCGCCAGCCATGCAGGTGAAGCTCTTGCGGGTCCTGCAGGAACGGGAACTCCAGCGGGTAGGCGGTCACGAGGACATCAAGGTGGACGTCCGGATCATCGCAGCCACCAACCAGGACCTGCACGCGCTCGTCACCGAGCGGAAGTTCCGGCAGGACCTGTTCTACCGGCTCAATGTCTTTCCCCTCCACATCCCGCCGCTCCGGGAACGGAGCGAGGACATCCCGCTGATCGCCCAGCATTTGCTCGACCGGCATGCCACAGCGCAGAAGAAAGCTGTCAAGGGGTTGACCGGCGAATCCCTCGAGGCGTTGGTCCGCTATCGCTGGCCCGGGAACATCCGCGAACTGGAGAACGCCATCGAGCGCGCCGTCGCCCTCGCCGGGCCGAAGACCGCCATCATCGGGCCCGACCTCCTGCCGCCGTCCATCCGCGAGACGCCCGAAACCATCTCCGCCCGAGGGTTCGACGATCTCATGGACCGGGTCGAGTGGCCACTCATCGTCCATGCGCTCAAGAACGGGCGCGGGCTCACCGGCCTCATCAAGCGCATCGAATGGGCGCTCATCCGGCGGGCCATCAAGGAACATGCGGGCAATAAGACAGCCGCCGCCCGACTGCTGTGCCGGACCTACCGATGGTTGCGCAAGGCCGAGACGGAGAGACCGGGTGATTGATTGCCATGTTCACTTGGCGGCGCTCCGGACAGAGGAGAACGGGTGCTACATTTCCCCCAGGATACTCCGTAGCCCGATCTTCAAGTTTCTCGCGTGGAAGCACAATCTGAACGCGCAGGATGCGGCGTGGTCCAATCAGAAGTACGTGGACGACCTGCTCGCAGAGCTGCGGAAAGCGAAGTACGTGGACAAAGCGGTTCTTCTAGGGATGGATGGTGTCTATGACACTAATGGAAAGTTGGATCTGAAGAGCACGGAATTTCTCATCGCTAACGATTACGTCTTGAACATTGCCAGATCGTATCCAAATGAGTTCCTGCCGGGTGTCTCCATCAACCCGCAACGGCGAGATGCCATCGAAGAGCTGGAACGCTGCACCGAAGCAGGGGCCGCTCTGGTGAAGGTGCTGCCCAATTCGCAAGGGTTTGACCCCGGCAACCGGCAGTACATCCCGTTCTACCGGAAGCTTGCACAGTTGAGCATTCCGCTCCTCAGCCATGTTGGCTACGAGTTCAGCTTAATTGGCAAGGACCAATCCGCCGGTGACCCCAACAAGTTGCGGGTTCCCTTGGAGGAAGGCGCGACGGTCATCGCCGCCCACGGATGCAGCAACGGCCTGGTCGCGTATGAGCCATACTATCGGACGCTCTTGGGATTGGTACGGCGCTATGTGAATTTCTTCGCAGATGTCTCCGCGCTGACGCTGCCGAACCGCTTCGGAATGTTATGGCGTTTGCAGCGCCATCCGGAAGTGCATGCACGGCTCCTGTTCGGGACCGACTATCCACTCGCTGTGTTTCACTGGCCGTGCTGGGGGCGGATCGGGTTGCGGGATTTCAGGACGATCATCAGGACGAACAATCGGTTCGACAGGAAGTATCTCATCTTGAAGGCTCTGGGCGTCGGCTTTCGCTCAGTCGATCAGCTTATGACCGCCTCCTGAAGGTCGCGCTGCCCCCTGAACGCTCGTTCAGGGCGGAATTGTTTTCATTCCTCGACCTGTTCTGATTGCATTCCGTCCAGCTCCAGCAGAACTCATTGAAAATCCCTCTTTCGTCTTCCTTCCACTGGCATCCTTCCTACCTTGAGCTCCGCCTGGCACCGTTTCTGCTCAATCACCGGGCTGATTACAGGCTGTTTACAAACAATGTCGAGAAGGAGGTGTCCTATGTGGTGGACTTGGATTGCGGTTCTCGTTGGAGGAGGAGTCGGGCTTCTCGCCCCTGATCTGGCTCAGGCTGGTGCCTGGCGGTACACGAAACACTTCCATCTGCCTCCCGTGTATGAAAGCCACAGTCATCTCTCACGGAGCGGCTCTAGAAAAGAGATGTCATTCGAGACCCTGCGGATGCTCTCGACCGGCATGACGAAAGCGGAGGTGTTGAGCCGCGCCGGATCTCCGCGGCACCGCTTCCAGAACAGGGGGACGCAGCGCTGGATCTACACCACGTCCGACAACTGGATCGTGGAAGTTGTCTTCTCCGGGAACAACGTGATTGAGATCAACTGGTCCCGCTCGTAAGCCCTCAGCGATTATGCAAACGCCCTGCTGCGACGCCAATCTTCGCGTCCAGCGGGGCGTTTCGCGCTCAGTCACCTGCCGTACTCTCGCTTGGAGCACCTTCAAAGACACAGACCGTGAACGAGCAGACAATTGCCCTGAACGTCCGTTCAGGGCCTGACGAGCCTGTCGGCTCGTGACGAAATCTTCCGATTGCCCCAAACGCTTGTACTGATCGGCTTCCTACTCACATCGCTTCTTCCTGACCGCTCCTAGCCTGGTTTCCCAACCACCATCGTTGACAGTCCCGTTGCTGATGTGGGCCTGCGAACTTCTGTCGTCGATGGCACGGTACTTGATCACTCTCCCGGCATCTCGTTCGACAACGTAATCGGAGGGCCTACGATGACGATGGCATCGGCGAAAAATCTCATGATACAGGAAGAGGGAATGACGATGGCGGAGCTGGTGATTGCCCTGACGATCACCGGAGCGCTGTCCGTGTTTCTGGGCACGGAGCTCCAGGCAGTGGCGGACCGGGTCTATCGCGATACGGCGGTGGCAGAGGTGGTTGGCGATCTCCGGTATGCCAGGAGCCTCGCAGTACGTGAGGGACAGACTATCCAGGTTGCCCTTGATCCTGACCAACCAGGAATGACCCTGTACCGTTCCAGCGATGCCTCGCAGCCGGTGGCCCCGATGAGGAACCTCATGAACCGGGGCATCAGAACGATCCGTTCGACAGGAGGACGCGTGTTGTCGTTCCATCCTCGCGGCACCAGCTCGACGCCGACGACGTTAACGCTTGAGGACCGGCGGGGTGTACAGCGGGTGGTGACAGTCAGCTTGACCGGCATCGTCCGGGCGCAGTGACGCTGCCATGAAGCGCGGGTCGTTGCACTCGAAACGCGGCATGTCCTTGGTCGAGCCATTGGTCGCAATGGTGGTGCTTTCGTTCAGCCTGCTCGGCTCGGTCAGCATGTTTGCGTTGGCCCAGGATGGCATCACAGTGGGCGCCAGGAAGCTCCAGGCTATGGCGCTGGCTGAGACCAGGATTGAGCGGCTTCGGGTGGCGGCCTATCACACCCTTTTGACAGCCGATCTGGATAGCGATGGCGTTGTCGATGTGGGGCTGAAGGATTTGGGGAGCGAGGGGGACGCTGTCGCCGATGACGGCGAGTACACAACTCGGCAAGCCAGCAACGGCATCATGGTGACGTGGACGGTCCGTCCGGACCGGCCGAACCTGGCGAACTCACGAACGGCGACGATCACGGTGACCGCTGCGTGGTCCGACCAGGCAGGGCGGCCTCGCATGGTCCGATTAGGGATGCGGAGAGCGAATCCCGTATTCAGCGGAGGAGCTGTTTGATGAGACTGGCCAGTGACGGAGGGATCGTATCAGGCCATGCTGGCTTCTCCTTGGCGGAGGCCATGATTGCCGCCACGTTGGGGGCTCTCGTCCTGGGAGGGGCGCTGGACATGTTTGTCTCGCACCACCAGCACTACCGAGGACAGCAGACGAAGGCTGAGCTCCAACAGGAGTTACGGGGTGGCGTCCACATGCTGGCCCGTGAGCTGCGCCTGGCGGGGACCGGGACCTTGGTAGGCCGACCGACCATGACCGTGATGGCAGGCGAGGAGGTTGCCTTTGACGCCAACGTGAACGATGTCCGAGGAGTGTTGGTGGCGGCCGCCGTCGCCGGTCAGGGCTGGGTGCAGGTCGGTTCCCGATCAGGGTGGACAAAAGACAAAAAAATCGTCGTCTGCGGACTCGAGGGATGCGAAGAACACGTGTTGGCGCGGGACAGCTCGACAGGGAAATTAGCCCTGTCAGGTCAGCTCACGCGAGATTTTCCGCTCGGCAGTCCGGTCGAGATCGTGAACCGGGTCCGCTACTATCTGAGTCGCCGCGATCCCCGGAATGCCAAACTGATGCGTGAAGTGGACGCCGGCGCCAATCCCCTCGTCGAGTATGTTGACGGGATATCCTTCAGCTATCTCGCCGCGGACGGACGTCCAGCCGGACGAGCGGATGATATCAAGCTGATCCGGCTTCATCTGGAAACCAGCCGCCCGGATGGCCGTGGAGGACGGATTCACCGAACCCATAGGCAGGAACTCGGAGTGAGGGCACTATGATGATACCTAATGCTGAGGCGGGCTGGGTGTTGATCGGGGCGCTGCTGGTCGGGCTGCTCCTGGCCATGCTGGGCGGGACGGCCATGAACTTGGCGGTCACGGAAGTGACGGCTTCGAGCCGGCACGTGGACGAAAAGACTGCTCAGTTGTTGGCTGAAAGCGGCGTGGAGCAAGTGGTGGCTTGGATCACGCAAGGCGCACTGCCTGCCTCCCACGATACGCTCTTGCCTCTTCGGTTTACCGGCACGCCGGACGCTCCTGATGTGGCGTATGATGCCGGCCGCCCTGAAGACGATCGTGTGCTCAACAATGCGAGCGCAGTAGGCGCGCTGGCCGACTTCGGGCGGGTCACGCACGCTCGTCTCTACGGCCCCGGACACCCCGATGGCTACTGCGCGCTGGAGGTGACGGCGCAGGCACGGGGCGGGACCCGCCGAACGGTGTCCGTCGAATTAGGCGTATGGAGAATTCCGCCCCTTCGTGCTGCTGTCCAAGCCGATGTTCCCCCGGCCGACCGCAGCGTTGCTGAATCTGGCTCCCTTCCCAAGGTCCAGGCTCATTGGGGCGACATCGTCTCGAACAGCCCGCCCGGTCCTTGGCAGTATCAGACCTTCAAGGACTATGCGCAACGCTTTGGAAGCTACTACGTCCCGGATCGGGAGGGCCTGCTCTACAGGAACGGGATGACAGATCCGTCCCACGCCCTGACGCCGTCGCAGGTCTTCGGATCGCAGGAGGTCGGGGATCAGCGCGGTCTGGTGTTCATTGATACCCTCGACCAGCAACCGCCCAACGAGACCAACCAGGCTACGCTGACGCTGGAAGCGCCGTACATGGAGGGAACCTTCTACATCAACGCGCACGTCGTGCTGCAGCCGCTGGGAACGGGCCGGATGGTCCCGGCTTTTGCTCCACCGCCGGAGGGACAGTCGGCAACGGCCTTGTACGGACCGGCGAGCACTGTGGGGGTGACAATCAATGGGGTGCTGTACACGGCCGGGACGCTCCGGGTTGGCAGGGAGGTGCGGGTGTACGGATCTGTCGCCGCGGAGCGTGGATTGGCCGGGGCAGGGCTCCTGGAAGTCTGGTACGACGCTGACCTTGGCAGGGGGCGCGTGCGAGGGCTTCCCGTCGTCTATCCTCTGCGGGGAACCTGGCGAGAGTGGGGGAACTGAATAAACCTGACAAGAGTTCGTGTGGAAATCATGTAACCGGCTCCCCAAAAGACGGAAGGGAACTACCTAAATCGAACGGCCCCCCAGCCTCTTCTCATACCCGCCAGTAAGGGCTATTCCACACGTAACCTGTTGAAATCAAGCGGTAATGTTCGCGCATGCCCTCGCAGTCCTCGCCTTGGGCACTTGCCTTGCACAGTAAAGGCTTAATGCTGGGGGTGGACATGCGGCCACGAGCAATCGACCGTCTTAGAACGGCGAGGGGATTTACTCTCACCGAGATGATGGTTGTGGTCGGAATCATTGCTGCGTTGGCTGCTTTCGCTATCCCGAATTATTTGGACTGGCAGCGGAAATACCGGCTCAAGGATTCCATTGCCTCGTTACAGTCGAGTCTCGCTTTGGCGAGGATGATCGCGATGAACCAGAGTACAACCGTGACGGTCACGCTTTCCCAGCCCGCTGCAACTTCGGCGGTGACCGTGACTTTCACCAGGAGTGGAGGGGCGACCGTCATGCCCGACTTGACACTGCCGCCGTCCACCGGGTTCACCAGTTCGGCTGCCGGTGACATCTCACTGACCAATGCTGCCAACGGAACGGTGGGTTCTCCGCAGGACGTGCAATTTACCTCGTTAGGCAGACCGGTCAATCCTTCGACGACTCCGAATGCCGCGAACAACCTGTGCATCACCACTACCGGAGCCTACACCGCCTGCAGCGGGGGGACCGCGCAGGCCATCAATTTGAAAAACAGCATCGGACAGAACTATCGGGTTACCGTGGGGACCACCGGGAAGCTTTCCTGGTGCTATGCAAGTTCGTGCGCCCCGTAGTGGGTCTGGGAGGGGCGCCTTTAGGCGGGGTCCCCTCCCGTTTGGAGCAGCGATGAGACAGACGCTGTACAGGCAGAAGCCGAACCGGTGTCGAGAGGAGCGGGGGTTTTCGCTCATCGAGGTGCTGCTCGCCATGATCTTCCTTGCGATCGGGCTACTGGCCATCGCGGCCATGCAAGACGTCGCGATGGGCTCGAACATGAAGGCCAAACGGATGAGCTTCGCGACGAATCTCGTCACCGAGTTGGTCGAGCGCATTCGGTACAATGCGCCGGCCAACTCCACCGCGCCGTACCCCTACAATTTTACCGTGACCTGTACCACAACGGCCTGCGCCGGCGGGACCGCGCCGACGACGACGAATTTGACAGCGCTGGGCGACTACACCCAATGGGTGAGCCGTCTCGCAAACCTCGAGCCGTCCACCGGTCAGATCGTGCTCCCCAACGCTTCCGGGACGGTCACGTCCGTGGCAGCCGGCCCCGCCACTCTTGGCCAGGTGCTGATCACGATCGCCTTGACCTGGTCCTCCGGTATCGTCCCTGCAACCGTCACCATGAGCACCATCGTGGCCCCGCTATGAACGCGCATTTCACGAACGGGCGAGCAACATGGAGGGCCTCCGGCGCTGAGCGGGGATTCTCTCTGATCGAGCTGCTGATCGCCGTGGCCATCTTCTCGCTCATTTCACTGGCCGGGTTCACCGTGCTGTCCAGCGGGGCGCGCAACGCCGCGATGAACGACGAGACGGTCAAGATCCTGCAAAACGTCAGGATGGCCATGGATCTGGTCGCCCGCGACATCCGCATGGCCGGCTACGGCAATCCGTCGGCCCCGAACGCGGTCCCGCTGACCGCCAACAATTGCACGTTCATCCTCAATCCGACCAATTCGAGCACCGGGCCGGACAGCATCTCGCTCATCACCGTTGATCAGGTGATCGGGCGGTTGACCGCGGATGCGCCCGGCGCGACACCGACCCAGCTCACCCTCGATGCGGTCACGGGGCTGGCCGTCAACGACGTGATCAGCGTCGATGGGATCTTCACGAGCACGGTCAACGGGATCAATGCCGGCGCCAACACCGTGACCCTGGCCGCCCCTGGCATCCAGTCACCGATGGGGTTCAACGGGGCGGCCAATACGGGCACGCAGGTGGTGCGGCTGGCGTGCGTCAAATACAGCGTTGACACGACCAAGAACCAGCTCCTCCGGGACGGCGTGCCGGTGGCCGATGACATCGAGGACCTGCAACTGGCGTACGGGGTGGATACGAACGGCGACGGGATCATTGATGACCAGAACGCCAATAACATCGTGGACTGCCTTGACCTGATCCCGAATGCCCTCGTCCAGACGGTGTCCAACACCGTCGGGTGTTTCGGGACTGGCGGGGTCACTACGGTCCCTGCGGATCCCACGACCATCCGCATGGTCCGGATCAGCGTGGTGGGCAAGGCAAGCAAACCGGACCCCAGCTATACAGCCAATTCCGCTCTGGCAGTGGAAGACCATAACATCCCGGCCGTCTCGCAGTACCGCCGACGGGTCCTGACGAGGACGGTGAGCTTGCGGGACCTGGGACTCTAATGGAACGGCACTACTCCCATCCCCGGACGGACGTGACGAGGTCCCCCCTCCGCAACGAAGACGGCGTGGCGATGCTCACGATCCTGATGCTGACCGTGATCCTGACCGTCATCGGGATCGCTGCCATCTCGACGACGAGCCAGGACCTGAAGGTGGCGGGCGGCGAGAGGTTGCGGGCAACCGGCGTGAACGCCGCCGAGGCCTGCATGAGCAGCGCGGTTCAGATCATCCAGCAGACCTTGCAGAACGGGGCGGTGCCTACGACGCTGCTCGGCGCCGCCAACCCGTTCATTGCGACGAGTGTGGCCGGTCTGGGTACGGCCTCGGGTCAGAACCCCATCCAGGCGGAGATCATGGGACAGTCCGACAAGAATCCGGATACGGCCGATTTCAACGCGTCGGGCGTGGCGCCGAACGCGGTGCTTACCCTGACGGGATATTCGGTCAACATGGACATCGACCGGCTGTATGCCAAGCCCAAGGCCGGGGGGTCTCTGCAATTCGCGGCCGGCTACGAAGGCACGGCCGCCGGCGCGGCGGGCGGCGGCATCGAGATTCTTTACCGGATCGATTGCTACGCCCAAAACACCCCTGGAGGGATCTCGGTGAACAGCCGCATCACCGGAGTGTACTCGTGCGTAGCGACGGGCGAATCCTGTCAGCGGAAGATTTGAAAGGGAGGGCGCGAACATGAAACGGACATGGACCATGAAACTCAAAGCCGCGATGGGAGGCTTCCTCGCCACGGGGGCGCTCTTCGTGATTCTCGGGACGGCCATGACGCTTCCCCCGCTGGCGAGCGCCGTCTCGATGACGGACTACACCTGGACCCCCGTCTTCATCGGCCAGAACGTGCCGCCGAACATCCTCTTTATCG
>VBOD01000045.1 GCA_005877615.1 Nitrospirota bacterium
GGCGACAGCCAGCTCATCAGCCAGCATGAGCCCGGCAGCGCTGGCCCGAAGGACTTCGTCGTCCAGGATCACCCACCCATCACGGGTCAGCCGCTCGATCGGCTCCCGGAATCTCTCGATCGGATTGAGACAGTACCGCTCACGCAGGGGAGCGCAGGCTACCCCCGCCACAGTCCGGAGTCCGAAGGCCACCGCCTCTCGCAATCGCTGGTCTGGCGTCCCTGGCTCCTTCTCTGCAATCGGCGGCATGCCGGCCGACACCAGCCGATGGTACTCGTCCAGCGACGCCACCGTGCTGAACCGCGCTCCGTCCAGGTACGAATGGGCGCTGGGGCCCAATCCCAGCCACTCGCGATCGGTCCAGTAGCCTAGATTGTGCCGGCAGGCGTGGCCAGACCGCGCGAAGTTGGAGACCTCATACTGGAGATAGCCCGCGGCTCTCAGCCTGTCCCGCCCCTTCTGATACATATCGGCCAGCCCATCTTCGTCAGGCAGGTTCAGTCGCCCGCGCTCTATCTCCCGGTGAAGCTGCGTCCCCTCTTCGATCGTGAGCCCGTAGAAGGCAAGATGCTCGGGCGCCAGTGCGATCGCAGCGTCGAGATTGACCAGCCAGCGAGTCAAGGACTGGCCCGGGAGCCCGTAGATCAGGTCCAGGTTCAGGTTGGCAAAGCCGGCCCGGCGAGCGGCCCCGACAGCCTGCACGATCTCCCGGGTCGTATGCGGGGTGTTGGCTGCTTTCAGCTCCGCATCGTCGAACGACTGCGCGCCCACGCTGAGACGGTTGAACCCACCTTCCCGGAGCGCTTGCAGGAATGACTCCTCCACCGAGGCCGGATTGGCCTCGATCGAGACCTCGGCGGCTGGATCCACGGCAAAGCTTCGTCGGCAGGCCTCCAGGATGCTGAGCAGTTGCTCGGACGAGAGGGTGGTGGGCGTTCCGCCGCCGAAGTAGATCGTCTCAACAGTCCGTCCGCGGAGCGTATCATTTCTGCCGTGCAGTCGGATCTCCGCCATTAGATCAGACGCAAAGGCCGCGACGCGGTCGTCTCGACGGGCACGGGTGAAGAAGCCGCAGAAGTGGCACCGCCGGTCGCAGAACGGCACGTGGAGGTACAGGCTGACGTTGTCGTTCCGTGAAGTCATTGAAGGCTTCATCGCGCCGTCACGATCAGATTATCGATCAACCGGCTCTTACCGATCCAGACGGCAAGCAAGAGTACCACACGTCCCCGCACGCTGCGCACTTCATCCAGCGTGATGGGATCCGCCACGGCGAGATAATCCAGGCGCGCCAGGGGCTCTGCCCAGATGAGCCGGGTCATGGCCGCTTCGACCTTCTTCACCGACCGTTCACCGGCCCGGATCAACTCTCGGCCATCCGACAGAGCGCGGTAGAGCACGGTCGCCGCTTTCCGCTCTTCCGGCGAGAGGTGCCGGTTGCGCGAGCTGAGCGCCAGGCCGTCCGTCTCACGGACAGTGGGGCGCACGACGATCTCCGTATCCAGATTCAGGTCCTTGACCAGCTGCTCGACTACCACCGTCTGTTGATAGTCCTTCTGGCCAAAGAACGCCTTGTCAGGGCGGACGATGTTCAGGAGCTTCATCACCACCGTCGTCACGCCCCCGAAGTGTCCCGGCCGTGAAAGCCCTTCGTACCGGCGCGTGAGTCGCTGCACGGAGACGGCCGTCTCGAAATCCGGCGGGTACATCTCCTGGGCGCGTGGGATGAAGACAGCGTCAACGCCGGCTGACTGGCAGAGGCTGAGATCCTGCGCGAGCGAGCGAGGGTACCGGTCGAAGTCCTCCAGCGGGCCGAATTGCAGGGGATTCACGAAGATACTGACGGCCGACGCATCACAGGCCAGCCTGGCCGCGCGGATCAGCGAGCGGTGCCCCTCGTGCAGGGCGCCCATGGTCGGCACCAGCCCGATCGTCACTCCTTCCCGCTGGAGCCCTCGAGACCAGGAGCGCATCGCGTGGACGGTCTGAATCCGCCGCATCAGGGCCGACACGCGCCGCCCGTCGTCCACGGGACGACCGGCTTCTCCAGACGGCGGACTGTGTGCGGATCATTGAGAGCGGCCAGAAGCGACGCCACGGTCTCTCCCAGCACCGGATGCCGGAAGGCCGGTGCCAGTTCGGCCAACGGAGCCAAGACGAAGCGACGATCGTGCAGGCGCGGGTGTGGGACTACCAGTCCATCGTCGTGGATGACCTGGTCCCCGTAGAACAGAAGGTCGAGATCCATGGTGCGGGGTCCTGAGGAACGGTCGCGGCCCAGTCCCCGCTCCGTCTCCTTGAGGATCAGCAGCAGACGCCAGGCCGGCAGGTCGGAGTCCACCCGCACTGCGAGGTTCAGGAATGGCCCGCCGACGTCGCCTACCGGCTCCGTCTCGTACGCGGAGGAGTAGCCGACCAATCGGCTCTGCGGGAGCATGCCCAGCAACCCGAGCGCCCGGGCGCAGAAGTCGAGCCGATCGCCCAGGTTCGACCCGATCCCTATGTAGGTTTCAACCATCCGCCTCGCCTTACAGGCCTGCCTTTTCCATCCGCGAGACAGCCTCGAGCAGACGCTTCTTCGGCGTGCACAGCGTCATCCGGATATAGCCCTCCCCGGCCTCCCCGAAGCCGTTGCCCGGCGTCGTGACGATTCCGGCCTTCTCCAACAGGTGCGCCGTGAAGGACGCGGAGGTGAAGCCCTTCGGTACGGTAACCCAGACGTAGAACGCCGCGTGGAGCGGCTCCACCTCTAGCCCGACCCGCTTGAGCCCCGGGAGCAGCGCGTCGCGCCGCTCCTGGTAGACCGCCCGGATCCCGTCGGCCAGCGTATCCCCGTGGCGCAAGGCGGTGATCCCAGCCTCCTGCACGGCTTGGAACGCGCCGGAGTCGAGGTTGCTCTTGACCTTGCCGAGCCCGGCCAGCACCTGCTTGTTGCCGACGGCGAACCCGATCCGCCAGCCAGTCATGTTGAAGGTCTTCGACAGCGAGTGAAACTCGACCCCGACATCCTTGGCACCATCCGCCTCCAGGAAGCTGGGCGGGCGCCGGTCGTCATAGTAAATCTCGGAATAGGCCGCGTCATGGCACACGATGATCCGGTGCTCGCTCGCGAACTCGACCACGCGCTTGAAGAAGTCCGGGCCGGCCGTCGCCGAAGTCGGGTTGTTGGGATAGTTCAGAAACATCAACTTGGCCTTCCGCGCCACGTCTTTCGGAATGGCCCGGAGGTCTGGCAGGTAGTGGTGGGCCTTCGTTAGCGGCATCATGTACGGCGTGCCGCCTGCAAAGCTGGTCCCCACAGGATAGACCGGATACCCCGGGCTTGGCACCAGGACCACGTCGCCGGCGTCCACGAAAGCCAGCGGCACATGGCCGATGCCTTCCTTCGAGCCGATCAGCGTGAGCACCTCGTACGCCGGATTGAGCGTGACGTTGAAGCGCCGCTTGTACCAGTCGGCGACCGCCTGCCGGAAGCTCAGCATCCCCTCGTAGGACGGATACTGGTGGTGCTTCGGATTGCCCACCGCCTGCCGCATCTGCTCGACGATCGGCGCGGGAGTCGGCAGGTCTGGATCGCCGATGCCCAGATTGATGATATCCACCCCGCGGGCGATGGCCTTCTGCTTCATCTCGTCGATCGCGGCGAACAGATACGGCGGCAAGGTCTTGATTCGCCCCGAGGGCTCTATCGGAAATCCGGCCATGCAACGGCGCTCCTTTCTGCAATTAGGTGACGTGGAGCTAACAGGGTACTGCATGGGATGAGAAAAAGAAAAGGGGTTTTGACACAGCCGGACCTGCGTGATAGCGTTGGACATGTCCGCCCGTGCAGCCTGCTTTTTGCTGCTCGTCTTGCCGCTCAGCGCGTGCGTAGGCCCGGCTGCGCAGGCCGATCAGACCGCTCGCTCGATCGATCCCGCCCTGAAAGCCTCCATTTACGAATACCTGGACACTCAGGACGCCGAGCGCGCCGACCAGCTCCTCGCCGAGATTCTGGGCCGTCAGGATGCGACGCCGGCGGCCGTCGCGGCCACCCTCGCCGCAGGCCGCTCCTACCGGGCCGAACCGGTGGGCGTCCTGCCCAGCCGCGAACTTCGCCTCGGAGCGCGCGCGTTCTACTACGGCCTGTACGTTCCGGACTCGTACCGTCCTGACAAGGCGTACGGGCTCGTCATCTGCTTGCACGGAGCCGGCTTCACAGGGGACACCTATCTGGAACGCTGGCAGACCCGCTTGGGCGAGGGCTACATCCTGGCCTGCCCGACCCTGCCCATGGGGAACTGGTGGACTCGCACCGCCGAGGACCTCGTTCTGGCCAGCATTCGCGCGGTTGAGGCCCGCTACCATGTTGATCCCAACCGCGTGTTTCTCACCGGCATGTCCAACGGAGGGATCGGCGCGTACCTGATTGGGGCGCATGACGCCCCGCGCTTCGCCGCCGTCATACCCATGGCTGCCGGGCTGGACGACATCCTGATGCCGTTCCTGGAAAACTTCCGACAGACGCCGCTGTACATCATCCACGGCCGGCAGGACCAGGTGATGCCGGTCTCCTTGAGCCGCGTCATTGACGAGACCCTGACCGAGTTGGGCTACCTACACGTGTACCGGGAGCATAATCGCATCCATCCGATGGCCGGCGGCCATTTCTTCCCGCGGGAGGAACTGCCGGACCTGATCGCCTGGCTGACGGACCGGCACCGGAACCCGTACCCGAAGAAACTGACCGTCGTGCGCGACGCGTCGCATCTCCTGCCGTTCAACTGGGTGCGGATTGACGCGACGGACCGCATCGCCGAGTTTTCGGAAGACCTCACTGACCGCCACGACGAGGCCATCGCCACCAAGCGCTACGCCAGACTGGAAGCCGAGCTCGTCGGCCAGAACAAGATCGAGGTCCGCACGCACCGCATCCGGCGTTATACGCTCTAT
>VBOD01000046.1 GCA_005877615.1 Nitrospirota bacterium
CCGGTCCAAGCAATCACACCGGGCGCGGAGAGGGCTTACCCTCTCGGGACGTTCTGTTTCTCCCAGTCTGCCAGGAATTTCTTCAAGCCGACGTCGGTCAGTGGATGCTGGACGAGCTGCTTGAAGACGGCAAACGGCATGGTGCAGATGTCCCCGCCGATCTTGGCGGCCTCCACCACGTGCTGAGGATGGCGTACGCTGGCCACCAGCACCTTCGTCTTGAAGTGGTAGTTCCGGTAGATGGTCACGATGTCCCGGATGAGCCCCATGCCGTCCTCGCTGATGTCGTCCAGCCGCCCAATGAAGGGACTGACGCACCAGGCGCCGGCCTTGGCGGCCAGGAGGGCCTGGCTCGGCGAGAAACACAGCGTGACATTGACCTTGATCCCTTCCGACGCCAGTGCCTTGCAGGCTTTCAAGCCCTCCGGGATCAGCGGGACCTTGACCACGATGTTCTTATGGACCTTGGCGAGGTCCTTGCCCTCTTTGATCATCGCATCGGCTTCGACGCTGACGACCTCGGCGCTGACCGGGCCGTCCACGATCGAGCAGATTTCCTGGAGGAGGTCCTTGAAACTACGCCCTTCCTTGGCCACTAGCGATGGATTGGTGGTCACGCCGTCCAGGATGCCCCAGTTGGTCGCTTCTTTGATCTCTTTCGTGTTGCCGGTGTCCAAAAAGATCATCATAGGGAACCTCCAGGTGAAGGAAACCAGGTTTGCACGGGTCTTGTATGGTATTCTAGGAGAACACCGCGGGCTTTGCAAACAAGAACCATGCTCGCTTCGTCCTGAACCAAGGGGGTCCACATGTCTCGGTCGGTGATCGTTTTGGTGAGTCTGTTGCTGCTCGCCGGATGCGCGAGCAATCCCTACCTGGAACAGTCGCTCAAGCCGGCGGCCCAGCGGCACGAGAGCAAGGACTGGTTCGAGAAGGAGTGGGGCAAGCCTTCCGGGGCCTCAAAGCGCTTCTGGGGCGGGGAGACCTGGACCTACTACCGGATCGCCGGTGGCACCCAACGCATCCTGGGGGGGATGAATCCGCACGAATGCGAGATCACACTGTACTTCGATAAGGAAGGCAAGCTGGACGACTACAGCTATTCGTCAGGCTGTTAAGACTACGTCGAGCCGAGCTTTTTCTGGTAGCCGGCGCGGCAGGTCTCACTACAAAAGAAGACTCTCTGCCCGCTCTGCTCGAGGAAGTACGCTCCTTCCTTCGGAATGAACATCCCACAGACTGGGTCGTGGACCATCTCGGAAGGCCTCCCTGACGTCCCGACGGATCGCGTCACGTCCTGGCCTTTGCTGAAGAGACCCTGCAAGGCGCTCTTCACCATAAAATACACGACGACGAGCAGGACCCCGAGGACGATGACGCGCCATAACATGGCGGGAGGGTATCAGAACCGAAGAAGAGGGGTCAAACGAGGTTTACCGCCCGCCTTCCGGTCCGCCGCGTTCCCGCAGCAGCCGCTCATGCATCTCCTTCTGAAACCTTACGGTGAAAAGGAGGAACTTTACTTGCTGCTCGGGCGTCAGCAAGTCTCGCGCCACCTGCAGGCGCTCCCGCCGCAAGCCCGTCATGGCGTCCTCCACCGCATAGACCCGTTCTAACGCCTGGCGCAACGCGCTGTTATCGGCCGGGCTGCCTCCCGCAGGCGGAGTCCCTTCAGGGCCCCGCCCACCGCCGTTGCGCTGCCCTCGCCGCATCTCCTTGCGCAGCCCCTTGGCCTGCTCGCGCAAGGCCTGCACGGCTTCCTGCCGCTGGCGCCTCAAGTCTCGCGCTTTCTGGTCCAGTTGCGCCAGCCGCTGGGTAAGCCTGGTACGGGTGGCCTCGTCCAGTTGCAAGGCCTGCAGCAGTTTCTCCCTCCTCTTGGCTTCGAAGTGCCGGATGCGTTCCTCCATGTCCTTGCCGCCGCGCTCCGGCGTCGTCATGCGGTCAAGCTCTTCCATCGCCGGTGGCGCTGGAGATGAGCCACCCTGTCTTCCTGGCTCCTGGGCCATGCTCAATGACATCGGCGCCACCAGCACCAGGATTAAGGCTGAGACGGCTTGGATTCCACGCGTAATCGAGTTCATAGCGCTCCTTTTTTAAATGTCCGCCAATAATCGATCCATGGTCTGGCGATCCACGTGCCCGGCCATCTCCATCAGAGCCGCATCCGGGTCGACCTCCCAGTAGTCATGCCAATCCGCATCGACGACGGCCGGCAGGTCGACTGTTGCGAACTCACTGTCCTGTCCGCGATCCGCTCGCCTCGGCTGACTAGCGGCCATCTTGACCGGCTGGCCAGGTTGACTGACGGATGGAGCCGGCGCCGTCGCTTCATCAAACTGACCACGGAGCAACCATGCGCTGACGACGAGCAACAGCGACGCCGCAAGGGCCAGTGTCCGCTTCGCCGTGACAACTCCACCCCAGAACCGCTGATATCGAGATGGTCCTGCCAGCGTCGTCGCAGTGCTCTGCAACCGTGCCATTTCGTGGCGGACCCTGTGTGGAAATTCCCTCCAGAACTGGTCGCCCGGGTCCGGCACCGCCATCCCCTTCACCCGGACGAGGACCTGGCGGACCGCCTCCATCTCGGCACGGCAGCCCGCGCACCCGTTCAGGTGAGTAGTGACGTCCCGGACGCGGGACGGCTCCAGGTCCAGTTCCAGGTACGGTACGGTCAATTCCTTGATCTCATTGCAGGTCATGTTCATCCCTCACCCGCCATCAGGACGCGGCGGAGCTTGTCCACCGCATGATGGTAATTGGCCTTCGCGGTCCCTTCGGAACAGCTCATGATCACCCCGATCTCCGCGAAGGCATGGTTGTGATACACGCGCAGCACTAGGGCCTCCCGCTGCCTTGCCGGCAGGGTCCGGATCGCCTGCCCCAGGCGGTCCTTCAGCTCGGACTTGGCGACCTCCGCAAAGGTATCCTGCGGGGCCGCCAGCGCCAACTCTTCCACGTCCTCATGCACCAGCCGGGCCCGATCGCGCAGCGCGTTGCGGCATTGGTTGAGGCAGATCTGGTAAAGCCAGGTCCGAAAGCTGGACTCACGCTTGAAGGACCGATGATGGAGAAAGGCCTGCACGAACGACTTCTGCGCCAGGTCGGCCGCATCGGCATGATTCTCCAGCATCCGGTACGCCAGGTCGTAGACGGTTTTCTGATGGCGCAGGACCAGCTCTTCGAAGGCCGACTCGTCGCCGGCCGCGTACCGGTCCAATAGTTGGTAGTCCGACGCCGCCATCCCGCCCGCCCCTACCTCCTACACTTTCTGAGACACGCCATTTCGGCAAAGGTGACATGGAAAACCAGGAAAAAAGTGGCACCTCCCTGGCCGACCCGATTCCCGTCGTTCATTGAATGATTTCCCCGATTGTCTTTCGGCTCGCGCTCAGGCTATGATGCCGGACATCCATGTTCAAGGAGGAGGGTTCTGCACATCATGACTGTACGTCGGACTGCTAAAACTAAATACAAAGACCCCGCCCTAGACATGAAGAACACGCGCCGAGCGACCCCGCGCCTCACTCCGCGCGAGCGTCAAGTGCTGAGCTTGGTGGCCCACGGGTACACCAGTAAGCAGATCGGCGAGAAGCTGGGCATCAGCCCGCGCACAGCCGAAACGCACCGCGTCAACATCGGGCGCCGACTTGGCATCCGGAACGTGGCCCAGATGGTGCGCTACGCCATCGAAAACAAACTCTGAGAAAGCCGCGCACGGCGTTCCGGAACAATGCCGCCCGCGTGTCACACCCCGCGCAGAACACGCCCGGTGTGGGAAGCCTTCACGCCCGCGACCTCCTTGGGCGTGCCCGCGGCGACAACTTCGCCGCCGCGATCGCCGCCTTCCGGCCCCAGGTCGATGATCCAGTCGGCGTTGCGGACGACGTCGAGGTTATGCTCGATCACCACGACGGTGTTGCCGGACTCCACCAGACGGTTGAGGACCTCGAGGAGCTTCTGGATATCGGCAAAGTGCAGGCCGGTGGTAGGCTCGTCCAAAATGTAGAGCGTGCGCCCGGTCGCCCGCTTGGAGAGCTCGCGGGAGAGCTTCACCCGCTGCGCCTCGCCGCCCGAGAGCGTCGTGGCCGACTGGCCAAGCTTGATGTACCCCAGCCCCACGTCGAAGAGCGTCTGCAGCTTGCCCTTGATGAGGGGCAGGTGCTGGAAGAACGCCAGGGCTTCTTCGACGGTCATGTCGAGGACGTCGGCGATGCTCTTCTCCTTGTGGCGGACCTCTAGGGTCTCCCGATTGTACCGCCGGCCTTTGCAGACCTCGCAGGTCACATAGACGTCCGGCAGGAAGTGCATCTCGATCTTGATCAGTCCATCGCCCTGACACGCCTCGCACCGCCCGCCCTTCACGTTGAACGAGTAACGGCCTAACCGGTAACCGCGTACCCGTGACTCGGGCAGGTTCGCGAAGAACTCCCGTATGTAGGTGAACAGGCCGGTGTAGGTCGCCGGGTTGGACCGCGGCGTGCGCCCGATCGGCGACTGGTCGATGTTGACGATCTTGTCGATGTGCTCCACGCCCTTGATGTCCGAGCACCCCGTGATCCACGGTTTCTTAGGATCTCCGCGTTCTCGCTCGCCGTATAAAAGCTGCCGCAAGCTCCGGTACAGGACGTCGAAGAGCAGCGTGCTCTTGCCGGACCCCGACACGCCCGTCACACAGGTCAGCAGTCCCAGGGGGACCTTCACCGCGATGTTTTTCAGGTTGTGCTCCCGGGCCCCGACAACAGTGAGGTGGCGGCCGGCTTGCCTGGCCCGATGCGGCAGGGTAATGTTCATATCCCCGCGCAGGTACTGCCCGGTCAGCGATTCCTTGTTGGCCATGACTTCGGCTGGTGAGCCCTGAGCGACAACTGCGCCCCCATGCACGCCTGGGCCAGGGCCCAGGTCGAGAATGTAGTCCGATCGCCGCATCGTTTCGGCGTCGTGCTCGACCACGATCACGGTATTGCCGAGGTCCCGGAGCCGCCTGAGCGTGTCCAGCAGCCGCTGGTTGTCCCGCTGGTGCAGGCCGATGGACGGCTCATCCAGGATATA
>VBOD01000073.1 GCA_005877615.1 Nitrospirota bacterium
CACGACCACAATCTCGTCACGAACCCGGAGCCTGAAGAAGCCGCGGCGCACCAAATCTTGGATGAGCGCGGCTAGATCCTGGTCGGCGTTGACACCGACGGGAAACAGCACGATGGCGCGAGACTGGCCATGCTCCTGGAGCAGGATCTCGGCCACATCTCCTGGATGGTAGGCGCGCGCTTCGGTGCCGCAGACGGGGCAGACCGGGCGGCCGATTTTCGCGAACAGGAGCCGGAGCAGATCAGCGATCTCAGTGGTCGTCCCGACTGTGGAGCGCGCGGTGCGGACTGGGTTCTTCTGCTCAATCGCGATGGCCGGCCGGATGTGCTCGAGCCGGTCCACGTCGGGGCGGTCGAGTTTTTCCAGGAACATTCGCGCGTAGGTGGACAGGGACTCGATGTAGCGCCACTGGCCTTCGGCGAAGATCGTGTCGAAGGCCAGCGAGGATTTCCCGGAGCCGGACACGCCGGTGATGACGGTCACCTGATCGTGCGGGATCTGCAGGGAGATGTTCTTGAGGTTGTTCTGCCGCGCGCCGGTGATGATCAGCTCGTCCTGGGTGGCCATAGGCTGACTGTAGGTCGCAGGTATCACACGCGTAGGACCGCGCTATTTTTCTGAGGTCCCGCCGTGCGGCCTGTCAGGTATTTCCCACGCGTCGATTGCGAGATTCGCCTGCTAGTGCCCACGTGAACACAGTCTTAAATAGTGGCAGAGTAGCGCATCCATAAAAAAGCATGCGGGACTCAGCGGGTAACCATAGGAAGAATATGACAATTCTGTCATCATATCACATCAAGCCTTTCGCTCCCGGCTAGCGGTTTCGCATGGTTTTGCCCTGACAAGGAATAACATGTCCGGCCAGCTACGACTTTTCTATTGATTCGCTGTTAGGTATTCCAATACGATGCGATGCTTTTTCAACCTCCGGACCCCCGCCTCCTGAAAGGAGGAGAGTCCTTGTTCGTACGCTTCTGGGGAACCCGCGGGTCCATCGCCGTGCCGGGGGAGCGGACCGCCAAGTATGGCGGTAACACCGCGTGCGTGGAAGTCCGGACCGATGATGGCACGATCATCGTCCTGGACTGCGGGACGGGCGCCCGGGAGCTGGGCCATCACCTCCTGCAGTCCGCGCCCCAGCCCCTCCGCGTCCACCTTTTCATCGGGCATACCCATTGGGACCATATCCAGGGCTTTCCGTTCTTCGGCCCGGCCTTCCACCCCAACACCGAGCTGAACATCTACGCCCACTCCGGCTTCCATCGCCGCGTGGAGGACGCCATCGCCGGGCAGATGCAGTACTCCTACTTCCCCGTGAGGCTGCACGATCTCCGGAGCCGCATCCATTTCACGGAATTGAATGAAGGGTTTTTCCGCATCGGTGAGGTGCTCGTGCAGACGCAGCACCTGAATCACACTGCGCCGACGCTGGCCTACCGCATCTCCAGTCATGAGACGACGCTGGCCTACGTCACGGACCATGAGCCGTACTGGAAACCGACGGCCAGGGGGTTCCATCATCCTGGCGATCAGCGGCATGTGGCGTTCCTGGAGGGGGCGGACCTCATCATCCATGACGCCCAATACAGCGATGAGGAGTACGCCGGCAAGATCGGTTGGGGGCACAGCACGGTGGAGTATGCGACCGACGTGGCGTTGGCCGCGGGAAGCAGCCGCCTGGCGCTGTTCCATCACGACCCCGCGCACGACGACGCGACTGTGGCCCGTCTGGAAGCGATCGCGCAAGATCGCGCCGCTGCGCGCGGCCCCGCGCTGGAGGTCTTTGCCGCCGCGGAAGGGCTCGAGCTGCACGTACGCGGCAGTCGGCCGTCCGTGGCGTTGGGCGACGTGACGGCGATCCGGCGTCCGCCGGTCGCGGGCAAGCGCGTGCTCGTGATCAGCTCCTCTGAGACCGAGATCGCCGCAATCGGTCACCTGCTGGCCGACGACAACCTGGTCCTGCTGCCCACATCGAGCAAGCGGACCGCGCTGGAGTGCGCGCCCGGCGTCTCTCCCGACCTGGCCATTATCGACGGACGACTTTCGGATGGCTTGGGGGTGGAGTTGATTCAGCCGTTGCGCGCGCGCCTGGACCGTCCGGACTTCCCGATCATCCTGCTCACGAATGAGGTGACCTTGCAGAGCGACTTGCGGGTCAGCGGCATGCCACCCACCGATTGCCTGACAAAACCCTTCAGCACGCCCATGCTGCGCGCGAGGGTGCTGGCCTGGCTGACCCGCGCGCTGCCGCCCGGCAAGGCTCGCACGGACGAGACGATCATCCGTGGCATCCCTAAGCCAGCGCCGCCCCCGCGCGTGCCCGGCGCCGAAGCGGCGCGGGCTGACGTCGCCACTGCCGCTAGCTACGCTGATACGTTGGCGATGATGCCGCTGTTTCGGTCACTGGACCGAGAACGATTGCTGCGCCTCGTGTCGCGCGCGTCCGAGCATGTCTTTACGGCGGGCAACGCGGTGATTCGGCAGGGAGAGACGGCCGATCATGTGTTCGTCGTGCTGTCCGGGCTGGTGCGTGTCGTTCAGTCGACGTTCGAAAGTCCGCTGGTGGGGCAGGTGCTCGCCGAGATTGGGTACGGCGAGGTGTTCGGGGAGTTGGCCATGCTGACCGACCAGCCGCGCACGGCGACGGTCGTCGCCGTCGAGCACACCCGGTGCCTGGCGCTCGCTCCCGATGACTTCATGCAGGTGCTCCAGCGTTCGCCGGATATGGCGATCGGGTTGTTGCGCGCCCTGGCCTGGAGGCTGACCAACGCCGACCGCCTGCTCGCACGCTACGCGCCCGACCCGCTGACCGGGCTGCCAGGCCGGCGGGCCTTCCATGACCATTACCAGCGCCTCGCGGCCGGTCCGCGTCGCCGGCAGAGCGGCGTAATCCTGCTGCTGGTGGATGTCGTGCATCTGAGTGAGGTCAACGATCGTTTCGGCTATATGGTCGGCGACGAAGTCTTGCGGGCGGTGGCTGATGCCCTCAGGCGCGCGATTCGCACCACCGACCTGGTCGCCCGCTACGGAGGAGATGACTTCGCCGCGCTTCTGGTGGATGCGGGTCCGGCCAATACCGAGGTGGTCGTGAACCGCGTGCATGACCAGCTCACCGAATTGGCCTTGCGGCGCGGACTTCCGGTCACGGTCCAGTGTGCCATCGGGGTGTCCAGCAGCCAGGATCCTCCGGCGACCGCTGATGAGCTCCTCTGGGAAGCGGACGAGGATATTCGCTGTAAGTAGATTATCGTTAGACCCGCCGAACGCTTTAGATTATTTGACAAAATCGGCCATCTCACTTAGAATTCATTTTCCTCTGGACTAATCAGTCATTCCTACGACGAGGGAGACCAAGGAGGCAAAAGTTGGAGGAGAGCTTCTTTAGAATCAATCGGTTACCGCCTTACGTGTTCACCGAGGTGCAGGCGCTCAAGCTCGAGGCACGCCGGCGCGGAGAGGACATCATTGACTTCGGGATGGGCAACCCGGATGGGCCGACCCCCCCGCATATCGTAGAGAAGCTCATCGAAGCTGCCAGGAACCCGCGCAACCACCGCTATTCCGCCTCGCGAGGCATCACCAAGCTACGCCATGCGATCACCGCCTGGTACCAGCGCAACTACGGTGTGGAACACGATCCCGAGACGGAAGCGATCGTCACCATCGGGTCCAAGGAAGGATTGGCCCACTTGGCGCTGGCGATGGTGTCGCCGGGTGACGTGGTCTTGACCCCCACGCCCACCTATCCGATCCATCCGTACAGCGTCATCATCGCGGGTGGCGAGGTGCGGGGAATCCCGCTGCGCCAGGACAGCGATTTCTTCGAAGATCTGATGCAGGCCTATCGCCGCACGCTGCCCCGTCCCAAGATGCTGATCCTCAACTTCCCGCACAATCCGACCACGGCCGTCGTGGACCTGGCGTTCTTCAAGAAGGTCGTGGCCTTCGCGAAGGAAAATAACGTCTATGTGGTGCACGACCTGGCTTATGCGGACATCGTTTTCGATGGGTACAAGGCCCCGAGCTTTCTCCAGGTCCCCGGCGCCAAGGACGTGGGCGTGGAGTTCTTCACCGTGTCCAAGAGCTACAACATGCCGGGCTGGCGGGTGGGGTTCTGTGTGGGCAACCCCAAGATGATCGGAGCCCTCCAGAAGATCAAGAGCTACCTCGATTACGGCATCTTCCAGCCGATCCAGATCGCCGCCATCATCGCGCTGAACGGCCCCCAGGACTGCGTCAAGGAAACCGTGAAGCTCTATCGGGACCGGCGCGATGTCTTGGTCGACGGACTGAACCGCGTCGGATGGAAGGTCGAAAAGCCCCTGGCGACCATGTTCGTCTGGGCCCGCATCCCCGACGCGTACCGCGCCATGGGATCGCTGGAATTCTCCAAGCTGCTCCTGCACGAGGCCAAGGTCGCGGTGTCGCCGGGCATCGGGTTCGGCGAGTACGGCGACGAGCACGTCCGTTTCGGTCTTGTCGAAAACGAGCACCGCACGCGACAGGCGATTCGCGGCCTCAAGAAGGCGCTCAAACTCTCCGGCGGGGAAGAATAGGGCGACTTCGTGAAAGACCGCATCGCAGTCGGCTTGATCGGGTTCGGCACCGTCGGGACCGGGGTTGCCAAGGTCCTCACGACCAATGCAGGCGTGATCCGGCAGCGGCTCGGTGTGCCGCTTGCCTTGGTGAAGGTCGCGGACCTCGACCTCACGACCGACCGCGGCATCGCGCTCCCGCCCGGGATCCTCACCGCGAACGCCCGCGAGGTCATCAACGATCCCGCGATCGACATCGTCATCGAGCTGATCGGCGGCTACGATCCGGCCAAGAGGTTCCTGCTCGAGGCGATGGCCCACGGCAAGCACGTCGTCACCGCCAACAAGGCGCTGCTGGCGGTCCACGGGGAAGAGCTCTTTGAAGCGGCGACCCGGGCCGGCGTGGACATCGGCTTTGAAGCGAGCGTCTGCGGCGGCGTTCCCGTCTTG
>VBOD01000074.1 GCA_005877615.1 Nitrospirota bacterium
CCCTACGTGGCGCAGGTACCTGCGCTTCTGGCCGAGCGACATCGACGCCGACCTCGACGAGGAGTTCCGCTTCCACGTGGACGCGGAAATGGAGTACCTCACCGCGCGCGGATGGACCCCCGCGGCCGCGCGCGAGGAAGCGTTGCGCCGCTTCGGGGACGTGGAGCAGTACCGCCGCGACTGCCGCTCCGCGGACGAACGCCGCGCGGGACGCGAGCATCGCAAGGAGAATCTCATCGTGCTGAAACAGGACCTGCGCTTTGCCCTGCGCTCGCTGCGCCGGCAGCCGGCGTTCACCGCCATCACGGTGATCACCCTGGCGCTCGGCATCGGCGCCAACACCGCGATCTTCAGCGTCATCAACAGCGTGATGCTCACGCCCCTGCCCTACCACGAGCCGCACCAGCTGGTGATGCTGTGGGAGACGAGGCCGGGCGGCGACCGTCCGCTCGTCTCGTACCGCAACTTCGTGGACTGGCGGCAGCGGCAGCGCGGGTTCGAGGACATCGGGGTCTACTACCCGTGGGCGTCGTTCACCATGACGGGCCAGGGCGACGCCGAGCGCGTAGACGGGGCGCTGGTGAGCGGCAACTATCTCCAGCTCCTCGGCGTGCGGCCGGCGCTGGGCCGGCTCGTGACGCCGGCGGATGACTCGCCGGGCTCGGCGCGCGTCGCGCTGCTGGACAACGGCTTCTTCCAGTCGCGATTCGGCGGCGACCGCTCGGTGCTCGGCCGAACGCTGGTGCTCGACGACGAGGCGTACACAGTGGTGGGCGTGCTCCCGCCGGACGTGCGCATGTCGTACCGCGCGGGCGACCAGAACCCGGACGTGGTCCTCCCGGTGGGGCTGTTCGCGAAAGACGCCCCCTACAACCGCCGGGGGCAGGCGGACGTGTTCGCCGTGGGACGTCTCAAGCCGGGCGTCACGGTAGAGCAGGCGCTGTCGGATCTCCAGCGCGTGAGCGCGGAGCTGCGCGCGGAATATCCCAGGGAGAACTTGGGGCTCGGCTCGGCGGGCGCGCCGATGATGGACATGGTGGTGCGGTTCATCAAGCCGGCGCTCCAGATCCTGATGGCCGCCGTGGCGCTGGTGCTGCTGATCGCGTGCGCCAACGTGTCGAGCCTCGTGCTGTCGCGCTCCGCGGCGCGGCAGCGGGAGTTCGCGCTGCGCACGGCGCTCGGCGCGGCGCGCGGACGCATCGTGCGGCAGGTTCTGACGGAGAGCGTGGTGCTGGCGCTCGTGGGGGGCGCGCTGGGCGTGGGGATCGCCGTGGCCGGCGTGCGGCTCCTGGTGACGCTGCAAAGGGGCGCGCCGCGGCTCGCGGACAGTCACGTGAACATGCCGGCGCTGCTGTTCACGCTGGGCGTGTCGCTGCTCACCGGACTGCTCTTCGGTCTCGCGCCGGCGCTGCAAGCGGGACGCGCGGACCTGGTGCCCGCGTTGAAGGAAGGCGGCCGCGGAACGAGCGGCGGCACGTCGCGGCAGCGGACGCGGGCCGCGCTGACCGTGGTCGAGGTGGCGCTTGCCGTCGTGCTGCTGGCGGGGTCGGGGCTGCTGGTGCGAAGCTTCGCCAAGCTCACGGCCGTGGACCCCGGCTTCCAGCCGTCGCACGTGATCGCCGGCGTGGTGCATCTCCCGCGAGGCAAGTATCCGGGCGTCGAGCAGGCGCGCGTGACGCTGGACCAGCTGCTCGCGAAGGTGCGCGCGATTCCGGGCGTGCAGAGCGCAACGCTCGGGTCGGACCTGCCGATCTGCTGCCAAGGGCAGTCGACCATCTCGTTCGCGTCCCGTCCCGAGGCGGACCAGAGCAAGCTGGCGCTGCTCAACGTGGCCGTGGTGGACCCGGAGTACTTCGAGACGTTGCAGATCCCGTTCGTGGGCGGGCGTCACATCGAGACCGGTGACCGCGCGGGCGCGCCGCTGGTGGCGCTGGTGAGCGAGCGCGTGGCGCAGAAGTTCTTCGCGAGCGCGAGTCCCATCGGCGAGCGGCTGCGGCTGGGGGGGGGCGGCCAGGTGAACAACACGAGCAGCTGGCGCACGATCGTGGGCGTGGTGCGGGACACGCGCAGCGACGGACTGACCGAGGATCCGCGCGGCACGCTGTATCTGCCGCGGGCGCAGGAGGCGATGCGAGGCGGCTGGGTGATCGTGCGCAGCGCGCGGCCGGCGGAGCAGATGACGGCACAGCTGCGACGCGCGCTGGCGGAGGTGGATCCAAACGTGCCGCTGGAGCGGGTGCAGACGATGGACGCGGCGCTGGCGGTGGAGGTGGAGTCGCCGAAGTTCTCCATGCTGCTGCTGACGCTCTTCGCGGCGGTGGCGCTGGCATTGGCGTCGGTGGGGATCTACGGCGTGATCTCGTACAACGTCACGCAGCGCACGGGAGAGATCGGCGTGCGTGTGGCGCTCGGCGCGCAGCGGCGGGACGTGGTAGCGCTGGTGGTAGGGCAGGCGATGAAAATGGCGGCGGCGGGCGTCGCGATCGGCGTGCTGCTGGCGCTGTGGGGCGGGAAGAGTCTGAGCGCGATGCTGTTCGGGGTGGGTCCGCGCGATCCGTTGGCGCTGGGCGCGGCGAGCGTGTTCCTGCTGGCCGTGGCATTCGCGGCGGTGCTGGCGCCGACGCTGCGGGCGATGCGGATCGACCCGGCGATCGCGATGCGGGCGGATTAGCGTTTGGGCGAATTCCGCCCACCTCGGGCTGAAAACGATCAGAAGCAAAAGCATCGCCAGCAGAATTGCCGACGATGCTTTGGGTTACGTCGAGTCGGGACGGCGGGGCGACCAGGGCGTCGCCCCCGCAGGATGCGTTTCTTCGCTCCGGGCCTCAGTTCAGAACGTGGAACACGTTCCGGCCCTCCCCAGGATTCCAGAAGTCCACGAAGCCCTTGGATGCAGTAACCCCCTCGAAGCGACCGGGCTGCGCTCCCGAGATCCGGCAACTGATCGTCATCGTGCCGGCGCTCCCGTCCGAATATTCAACTCGCAGGACTGCGAGCCCCGCCGTGCTCCCTGGTATGTTCGGATTAGACGCAAGGGCTCGCTCCCAGCGCACGAGTCCAGTGACTTGGTACGCTCCGCTCCCTGTCACCGCGTTGCTCGCGTCCCGGGTCTCCCAGTTGCCACCCCCGGTCGCGGCGCTTGAGGTTCCACCGCCGCCCGCCGGAGCGACGAACGTCCCGGCTCCTGTAACAATGATCTTAAGCCCGTCGGCCGCTGTCGCCGACGCCGAACCAAAGATCTCCCACCCGATCTGAGCAGCGGTCGCTGGCGCAGCGGCGCTCGCTGAAAGCGCGTTAGCCCGCGACGTCGAGGGCGCTGCGATCGGCGCGCTGCTCTCGCACGCGAGGGCGAGGGCCATCGCGACCACGCCCAGGAGCCTTGCGTCCCATCTCTTGCATTTCATTTGTGCCTCCTTGCCGACCGTGAGCCTACGAATGCATCTGACCGAGGTCGTGTGGGCACGGCGGCGCACGAGCGCGACAACGGAGGGCCGTCGTGTTCACAGATGTGTTGACTAGGGAGCTTACCGAGTGGATCGGAAACGCTAGCAGCTACAACCGATGGCAGCCCAAGGCCGGTCGCCGTAGGTCCAGCGCTCGAGGGTCGAAGACCCAACTCTGACCTCACCCCACGATATGGCTAACGTACCTGCCAGGAGCCCCGTGGCAAGGCGCCTGGAACCAGCCCACGACGGGGCGCAGGGAAGAAAAAGCCCCACAGCGAAAGTCGCCGCAAGGCTTGATCTTCACCCAGTCGGGACGGCGGGATTTGACCGGTAATGCTCACAGCAGAACTCAAAGCATGACTCTCACACTGAGACCCCTTGAAGGCGCGCCCAGGCGGCATCTCTGGACGGAACTCCGGGCCCACTTTCCACGCCTGTATCAGAACAACCCCGCCTCATTGAGTGCCCAATCCAATTCGTCTAGCGTCGGCTCGATGAGGATCGAACCTCCCACCAACACCGTGGGATGGCTCGCTCGCCCGCCGCTCCACCAGCGGAGCTGGGCCGCGGCGGCGGGGTCGCGCTCAATGTCGACGTACCGATAGGGTATCCGGAGCCGGTCGAGATGACGGCGAATCATCTGCGACGCCGCGCACCACGACGTGCCGTACACCACCACGGGCGCCGCTGCGGGCGAGAACGCTCTCGCCTGCGCCGGGTAATCGTCAATCGGCGTGCCGAGCATGTGTCCGCCTCTGTTACGCCGCCGCTTGTGCCGGTGAGGGCGACGCCGCCCGGTCGAGCGCACCGAGCAACTCGCGGATGTCCGGCACGTGATTCAGGAACGGCGAGACGTGGCTGTAGCGGATCACGCCGTCGGCATCCACGACGTACAACGCGCGATCCGAGAAGCCGTCCCTGTCGCGGTATACGCGATACGATTGAGCCACCGCGCCCTTCGGGTGGAAGTCTGACAGGAGCGGGAACGTGATGCCGCGGACGGCCGCCCAGGCGCCGTGGCTGTAGATGCTGTCGACCGAGATCCCGAGAAGAACCGCGCCTCGCTGAGTGAACTCCGCGAGATCGTGTTGATACAAGTCGAGCTGCTGGCTGCAGCCCGGGCTCCAGTCGAGGGGATAGAAGACGAGCACCACCGGCTTACCCCGATAGTCGGACAGCCGAACGGTCTTCCCCTCGGCATCTGGCAACGCGAAATCGGGCGCCTCGGTACCGACCGCGAGGCCAGCGTTTTGTGCGGGCCCTTCCATGGCCGGCGCCGTGCGGTACAACTCGGCGATGTCCCGAATTGTCAGGCCCTGCCGTCCCACGCCGCCTGGACTCGTGCCCGCCTCGCGCCGCACCTCATGTACCAGTGCGTGCAGAATCGAGAGAGCCTGCTTCACCGGCGACTCGGCGATCTGGGCGTCGAGCGCCGTGTACTTCTGCTCCAGCTGTTGCAGACGAGCATGCTCAACCCGCGCAGACGAACTGGACGGAGATTGGGGTGCGTTATTCATGATGTTTCCTTCCTCCGCTTAAGTTCTGAGAGAAAGATTCAAG
>VBOD01000075.1 GCA_005877615.1 Nitrospirota bacterium
CCTGACTTACCTGGAGAACAAGTATGGCGAGCTCTACAAGCTGTAGAAGGAGTACGCACGATGTCTGACTACAAGCTCGGCGGACCACTCAAGCAGTTCACCGCGATCGAAAAGACCAAGCAGATCGCCGCATTTCTCCAGACGCGCATGGTCAAGACGATCGAGGGGAATGACGCAGTCGAGTTACACTACCTGCTCGCCACCCTCGATGACTACCACAATTACCTGTGGCGCTATTACCGCCAATTGGAAAAGGAGCAGGGCGCCATTCGCCAGGAAGCTTCGGAGTGAATACGGAAGGACGCTGAACGGGCCGAGCCGCTGAGGCTCAGCGCTCGGGTTGCGGCTGGAGGACCTGTCGAACGGCCTCAGTGAGTTGGCGCGCGGAATAGGGCTTGTGTAGAAAGGCCTTCGCGCCAGCCCGAATCAGTAACGCACCTTTCTTTTCCGAGATCGAGCCGCTGCAAAAGATCACCGACACGTTCGGATCAAGCCCGCGCAGGTCCTGAAAGAACTCATCCCCCGTGCGCCCCGGCATGTTCACATCCAGCAGGACCACCGCGATGCGCTCACGCTCCCGCTGAAAGACTTCCAGGGCACTGGCGCTGTCTTCGGCCTCCAGGACCGCGAAGCCGGCCTGCTCCAAAGCCGCGCGCGCGACCACCCGGAGGATCTCCTCATCGTCCACCACAAGAATGGCCTGGCCAGTACCGGACGGCACCGCCTGCGCGGGCGGCTCGGCCGGCGACAGCTCCACTGGCGCGTCCTTCGCGACCATGCGCGGCACGTCGATGACAAACCGGGAGCCCCGTCCGGGCTCGCTCTCGATGGTGATGGTACCCGCCAGACGGTTCACGAGCGACTGGACCACCGTCAGGCCCAAGCCGACCCCTCGTCTTTCCTCCTTGGTCGTGAAGAACGGCTCGAAGATGCGCCGCGAGAGCTCGGCATCCATCCCCACCCCGGTATCACTGACGGTCAATCGGACGCACTCGCCGATGTCCTCTCGCTTCACATTCCTCAGTTCGACCGTTAACCTGCCCCCCTGCGGCATCGCATCGCGGGCGTTGGTGCAGAGATTCAGTAGGATCGTGCGGATCAGACCGGGGTGGGACTGCACGGTCCCCAGATCCGGGTCGGCCTCCAGCACCACTTCGATCCGAGGATCGAGTGTCCGGCGCAATCGCCGGACCACCTCCTCCGCGATGGTCTGCAGGGCCACGGGATAGAGCTCGCCCTTCGATTTCCGCCCGATGGCCAGCAACTGCCGGACTATCTCGGCGGCTTTTCGGCCCGCCTGTCCGGCCGTCGCCACCAGCGGGGCAGCTGGATGGTCCGCACCCAGTTTTGTCGCCACCAGCCACAGGCTCCCCATGAGGCCGTTCAGCAGATTGTTGAAATCGTGCGCGAACGACGCGGCCAACTGGCCGACCGCCGCCATCTTCCGAGACTCGCGCAGGTCGGCCTCCAGCTCCCGCTGCTCAGTGACATCCCGCGCCAGCACCAAAAGGAACGCACCACTGCCGGGCTTCTTATCGAGCGGCACCGCCCACACCATCACTGTCCGCGCCCCTCCCTTGAGCCCTGCCATCTCCACTTCGAGCGAGCCCTTGTGGCCCCCGCGCACACGCTTCACGTAGCTCCGGAAACCCTCCCGGTGCGAGGGCGTAAGGAACTCTGACAGCGTGCGGCCAACCACCTCCGCTGGCCGTTCCGCTTCAAACAGGAGCAGGCCGGCCGGATTGACCTCTCGCAGCGCGCCGTCGCCGGCCACGACCAGCAGGGCGTCGGGCTCGGTCTCGAAGAGGGCCTTCCAGCGGGTGTCGCTCATGCGTTCAGCCATGGTGCAGGGGCTCGGTGGGGGTGGGCAGGCATATCTGCACGCATTCGACGGGCTCCTTCATGCCCCGAAGCTCCAGAAACCCGGCGTGCGTGTGCGGAATCCCATTCGCATCAATCCGGTCGAAGTCCTTTTTCTTCATGAGGATGGTCCCGGCGGGCGCGTGCCCGCACAGCCGCGACGCCAAATGGACCGGCCAGCCGAAGATGTCGGGACGCTCTTGTTTTTCCTCGCCGACGAAGCCGCACACCACCAGCCCGTCGCACAGGCCCAGCCCGAAGGGCATGGGTAGATGCTGGAAGGCGTGCTCCTTTTCCAGTTCCAGGATCTTCAACGCGCACCGGAACGCCTGGGTCAGCCGCTCGAACCCCTGAAACGACGCCATCAAGCCGTCGCCGGTGAACTTGACCACATCGCCCGAAAATTGCCGCACCACCGCGCCTTGCTGGGTCAGCTTGTAATTCAGCTCCTTGAAGAACAGCTGGGTGGTCGTTGTCTCAAGCAGTTGGGTCGAGCCCCGCACGTCGGTGAAGAGAATAGTCCGCGCGGCCAGTTCCACGGAAGGCTCGCGGTTTGAGATCGTCTGCGCTACGTCCCTGATGGAAGAGGAGGTCAGCAACTTGCGCCTGGCGAGCACCTCCTGCAGCGCGGCCAGAAATCGGGCCTCGTCCAGCGGACGTTCCAAAACGGCGTCGAGGCCCCCGGCCAGGACCCCCAGGGTTTCGATTTCCCCCAAGGAAGCGCCGGACGAGGTGATCACCATGATGGGCAGGAGGGGGTGCGCTTGCTTGAGGGCGCGACAGAACAGGAGCGGGTCCACGTTCGGGTAATACAGGCTGAACACCACCACGTCGGGGAGCGAGTCTTCCACGCTTTCCATCGCCTTCCACACGGACAAGGCAACCTCGGGCGCAGGATAGCCGTACTGCTCAACTAGGCGCGCGAGGTCCTGCGCGCCGTGGGCGTCGGAGTCCACAATCAACACCCGTGCGTCGGTCGCCACGTTCACGTGCTCCACGATCCGAGGCCCTGCTGCTCGGTCAGGATGCAGCCGACCTGAATCGCCAGCGCCAGCCGCTCGAGGTCCACCGGCTTCCCCATGACATCGACAGACCCCAGATCCAGCGCCTCCTGAAGCAACTTGTCGTCCTGGCTGCCGGTCAGCAGAATGACCCCGCCGGTAAACTTCCTTCTCCGCAACTGCCGCAGCACTTCGACACCGTTTATGCCCGGCATGTACACGTCGAGGACGATCAGCTGGGGGGCCTCCTGTTCCACCATCGTCAGCGCTTGCTGGCCGTCGGAGGCCACCCGGACCTTATACCCCCGCAGAGTTAGGAAACGCTTGAGCAGATCGCGGATCTGCGGCTCGTCGTCCACCACCAGGATGAAATCCCCATCGCCCGCGGCGACCGGCGCCGCCCGCGGGGCTCCACCGGGCGCAGCGGCTTGAGCGGGCGAGGCCGCTTGGGCCGTTTGCTGGAGCGTCCGCTCCATCGCATCGACCAGGACATCCAGCGAGAGCCCCTTGCTCAGAAAATCTACGACGCCCAGTTGCCGGGCCTGCTGCTCCAACGCATCCGACCCCCACGCCGTCAGGATCAACACGGCGGCTTGCGGATCGATCGCGCGAATCTGCTTGAGCACCTCGATGCCGTTCATCTCCGGCATGCGGAGGTCCAGCAGCGTAAAACGGGGGCGGTGCTTCTTGAACAACTCGAGACCGTCGCGACCGTTCATGGCCATGAGGACTTCGTGGCCGTGGCCGGCAAGCACCGACCGCAGTAGATCGCAGATCAGGCGCTCATCGTCCACCACTAGGATCGTCGACATTACCCTTCTCCTTGCTGTGACACGCTCGATGGGCCATCTGGTATCGGCAGGCGAACGATGAAGGTCGCACCCTGCCCCACGACGCTCTCGCAGGTCAGGGTGCCTCCAAGCTCCGTGACGATGCGGTGGCTGATGGTCAGTCCCAGGCCGGTCCGTTTTCCCAACGGCTTGGTGGTGTAAAACGGGTCGAAGATCCGAGGCAGGTGCTCCGGGGCGATCCCAGGCCCATCGTCACTGACACGGACCTCCACCCATGGCCTGCCCTGATCCAAGACGAGGGTGGTGCTGACAGAGAGCGTGCCGCGCCCATGCGCCTCCGCCATCGCCCGGCTGGCATTGGTGAAGAGGTTCAGGAACGCCTGGCACAGGTCCTGGTAATCGGCCAGGATCGAGGGCAGCGCCGGGTCGAACCGGGTTCGTAACGTCACCTGACGCATGACGAAGTCATGGGACATCAGGTCGAGGGCCTGCTTGACCGGATCCTCTACACGGCAGGGGTCGCGGCGGGCTTCGGCGTGCGGCGCGATTCCCAGAAACCGGTTGACAGTGGCCGAGGCCCGCTGGGCGGCCTCGCGGATCGTCTCCAGATCGGCCTTGAGGTCGTCGTAGCGACCCTGGTTGATCTTCTCCCTGGCCAGTTGGGTATACCCGCTGATGATAAAGAGCGGGTTGTTCAGTTCATGCGCGACCCCGCCCAGAAGGGTGCCCAACGCGGCGAGCTTCTCCACCTGCTGGAGGTGCTGCTCGACCCGCTTGCGCTCGGTCCTGTCGCTGATGATTCCGACGTAATGGGTCACCCGCCCCTTCGCGTCCTGCAACGGAGAGATCGTCAAGTCGTTCCAGAAGGAGCGGCCGTCCTTCCGGTAGTTCAGCAACTCGACCCGCAGGCCGCGTTCCTCTTTGAGCGCCTGGCGGATTTCGGCCACCGCGCTCGGATCGGTGTCAGCCCCCTGCAGGAAGCGGCAGTTGCGCCCGAGCGCTTCG
>VBOD01000048.1 GCA_005877615.1 Nitrospirota bacterium
GGCCGGGCCGGATGAGGCGACGTCCCACCTCACGCAGCAGGCCGCCCTGGCCGCTCTGGAAGCGGCCGGCGTGCAGCCGCACGCGCTCGATGCCATCATTCTCTCCACGACGTCCTCGGATACGCCGATGCCCGCGTCGGCCTGCCACGTGCAGCGGTTGCTGGGCGCAAAGCAGGCGTTCGCCTTCGACCTCGCGGCGTCCTGTTCGGGTTTTCTCTATGCGCTGTCGGTCGGGGATCACATGATTCGATTGGGGCAGGCCCGCCGGGTGCTGATCGCGGCGGCGGAAGTGAAGTCGCGCTTCCTCAATTATAAGGAGCCCAGCACGGCGATCCTCTTCGGGGACGGGGCAGGGGCCGCGGTCCTGGCGCCGGGTGATGGGCGCTATGGGGTCGTGTCGGTCTCGTTGCAGTCGGATGGCTCCCATGCGGAGTTGATCCAGATCCGCGCGGGCGGCTCTCGCCTGCCTCCGTCCGAGAAGACGGTGGCCGAAGGACTCCATGCGATCCACATGCGGGGCCCCAGCCTGTTTCGCGTGGCGGTGCGCCGTCTGGAGATGGCCGTGACGGAGACCTTGAAGGAACACGGAGTCGCCGTTCCCGATGTTCGTTGCTTTATCTTTCATCAGGCCAACGGGCGGCTGCTGGAGAAGGTGAGGAATCGGCTTGGCATCCCAACGTCGCGCACGTTCAGTCTGATCGAACGGTACGGGAACACGTCCTCATCGTCGCTCCCGCTGACTCTGGACGCCGCGGTGCGGGCGGGCAAGATCAAAGCGGGCGATCTGGTCTGTCTCGCCACGATCGGCGGCGGGCTCACCTGGGGCACCGCCCTTATCCGGTGGTAGCGGGTTCCTTAACGGGGGCGGGCTCGCTGGCTTTCTCCACGGCTTTTTCCGCGGCTTTCTCGCTACCCTTCTCAGCAGCCTGTTCGGTCGCTTTTTCTGCGGCGGCTTTCTCGGCGGCGGCCTTGCTGATGCGCTTCGTGCGGCCCTCCTTGAGGATGGGCAGGATGCGGGCGCGCAGGGCCTCCTGAATTTCCTCCGGCGGGCGCCTGGCGTCCACGATCTGGAAGCTGAACTCCTCGGCCATCTTGTCAAATTCCTCGATGATCATGCCCTGGTATTTCTTGAAACTGTCGTAGAGGTCCGCCCCCAGCCGCATGTCCATGCCGGATTCCCAGTAGGTTATGCCCTTGGATTCGATGACCCGGAGCGCCAGCGTGTCCACATCAATCCGGAGATAGCAGACGAGATCCGGCACGATCGCGAAACCGAAGACGTCGCGGATCCACTGGCGGTCGCACCCACGGACAACGTTGCGGGCGAAGGCGGTATAGATGTACCGGTCGGAGAGGACGACGAACCCCGAGCGGAGCGCCGGGATGATCTGGTGCTCCAGCCGGTCGGCGAAGTCCGTGGCGTACAGCAGGCTGTAGCTCCAGGGGTCCAGGATGTTGCCCTGCTTGGCGCTCGCGATGGTCTTGGCCATGAGATCCGAGCGGGTCCATCCAGTGGTGAGGACCCCGTAGCCCTGCACCTCCAGCCACTCCTGGATCGATTCGATGTGGGTCGAGCGCCCGACGCCGTCCGGGCCCTCAATGGCGATCAGCTTCCCCTTCAGCCCCTTCAGACTCTGGTAGGGTAAACCTTCGCCAAAATAGTGCTTCTCGCTTTGCATGCGAACCCCGTTTCGGTTTGTAGGAAGCCAGAGTCTTCGAGACGATCTCGCGGACCTGCTCCTGTTGTTCGTCGATTTCCAGCGTGGCGTCTATGACAGTCAGGCCGAATTCGTCCACGATCTTGTCGTACTCGTTCAATACCCGCGACTGAAAGATCTTGAAGCTTTCCACGATGTTCGTGCTCAGCCCGAGGTCCATCCCGGCCTCGTAGTACTTCAGCTCCGCGCGTGTGCCTTCAAGGAGGCGCGACAGGGAGACTTCGATCGGAACGCGGAAGTAGAAGGCCAGATCGGGCTTGACAGCGAAGCTGTAAAGGCGTCGCACCCAACTATGCGAAACACCCCGCACTGCGTCTCGTGCGAAGGCTGTGTACATGTAGCGGTCGGCCAGGACGATCATGCCGGCCTTGAGCGGGGGCAGGATCTGGTGGTACAGGCGGTTGGCGAAATCGGTCGCGTGCAGCAGGCTGAACGTCAGCGGCGTCAGGACCTTCGTCTTCTTCCCCCGTCGGGTCGTCTCCTTGACCAGCTCAGAAGAGTTCCATTCGGTGAAAAAGATGTTGTACCCCTGGGACTCAAGCCATTTGCGGAGCAGGCTGAGTTGCGTGCTCTTGCCCGAGCCGTCGATGCCCTCGACGACGATGAGCTTGCCCGGATAGGGATGGGGTACCGTGAACGGAGCTTTGGCCGGCGTGGTCATGCGTCGAATTCTCCGGGCGCGGTCGCCTTCGTCAATCTGATGGCTCGATTGAGTCCCTGAGCAAGCAGTTCCTTGCGGTCGCGTGCCGCCCAGAGCTCCAGCGCCGCATCATCGGTGGCCGTGAGGTTGATCTCCAAAGCCTCTGGGGTGGCAGTGCAGCGCATTGATTGTATGACACCGAAGTGGCTCCGGTCCAGCGCATCGGCCAAACGGAGGATCCCTCCAAGAACTGTCAATGTTTCCCGGTGCTTAGCGTCAAGATCTTTAAGGTTTCGATGATCATCCTCGGGGAGCGCCCGGCGGTGGTAGCGGGCCACGTTGGCGATCAGTTCGATCTCATCGACCGTGAACCCGGCCAGGTCGCTATTCTTGATGACGTAGTAGGTATGCTTGTGATGCTGGCGTGAGTTGATCAGGTACCCGATGTCATGCAGGATCGCCGCGTATTCCAGCCATTCCCGCTCTCGCTCGCCCATCTTATGGATGGAGGCCGTCTGATCGAAAAGCTGGAGGCAGAGCTTCGCGACGTGATGCGCGTGGACGGCGTCGTATTGGCAGCTTCGGGCCAGGTGCATGACGTTCCGGCGTCGGACGTTAGGGATGTCCTGCTCCGCCTGGATCCCGTCCCGATGGCGATCGATGAAGTCGTAGAGGAGACCCTCCCGGATTGCCTTGTCGCTGACGTTCAGCTCGCCGATGTCCAGCCGCTCCATGATGGTGCGGAGCACGATGGTGGCCGGTAACAACAGATCGGCCCGTTTCGGGTCGAGACCGGGAATCTCGTTCCGGCGTTTGGGCGACGTCTCGCGCAAGAGTTTTTCAACTGCCATGATGTCCTTGAGGGAGAACCGCGCCAAGTTGAGCTGGGGAATGGGCCGTCCCGTCTTCTGCAGGTGCATGACTTCTGCCAGGTTGCCGATCATGCCGGAAGTGCCGACTAGCTCGTCGAATCCGACCTTTTTGAAACGCGGCAGCACGGGCTTGAGCTCGGTCTCCACGGCCTTTTCCAGCCGTTTCAAGGCGTCAGAGGACGATGGGTTTTTCTTCAAATAGAGATCGTTGATCCGGATCGCACCGAGCTTCAAGCTGACCGCATGAAGCAGCTTGGTCCGGTTGCCCACGATCAGCTCGACGGAGCCGCCGCCGACATCCACGATGAGCACGTTGCGGCTTCCGAAATCCATGCTGTGCCGGACGCCCAGGTAGATCAGACGAGCCTCTTCCTGCCCCGTGACCACGCGGACACGAATGCCCGTTTCCCGCTCGATAGCCTCGATCAGGTCGCCGCCATTGGCCGCTTCGCGGACAGCGCTGGTAGCGACTGCCTCGACCCGCGTGAAGCCGCGGTTGCGAGCCAGGGTGGTGAAGGTCCGAACCACCTCGATCCCCTTGGAGATGGCGTCAGGCGAGAACTGCCCGGTTTGGAAGGTTTCCTCACCCAGGCGTGGCACATCCTTGATCCGGTCCAGAATCTTGTAAGAGAGGTCCGGCAGGATCTCCGTCAGGATCATATGAATGGAATTGCTGCCGATATCGAGGAGGGCGAGTTTCAGCATACGTCAATGCACCCATTCTGCCACAGTTGGGGGAGAGACGCCAAGGCGTTTGATCGCAGGTAAAGCCTGTGAGTTTCTAACGGATCAAACACCCGTTACACGACCGTTAATTTGTTCAGTGTTCTCGCTGATCCGAATGTCGTAGACGAGGTCGTAGGGATAACCTATAATCGGCGCATGAACAATTACGTCTTGTTTGGCGGAGCAACGCTGCTCCTCACGGGTGCACTCGCAGGCTGTACATTGCCCCCACCGCCATCGCGGGTCCTCTACCAGCAGGACCGTACGTTCGTTCAACTGGAAACGGATCCGTCGGCCGGTGGGATGGACGCAGCGGGATGGAACACGCACCCAGCCGTGCTTAAGCCGGCACAGGTCGCCATGCTCCTGCGCGGCGTCCGGATCAGGAGCGGCCAGGGGCTGGTGGGAGCCTTGCTCAGCCTTTCTGCTCCTTCGGAGCCGGTCTTCACCGAAGACGAGCTAGCTTTGCTGGCGCCGGTTCTGGCTGACGGACTCACACAGGCTGGTGCCGCGGAACGCATCAGTTTTACGCTGTGGAGCCCTCGACCGGGACGCCGCCAAACGCCGATATCCGGCCATGTTGCGATTCGAGGCCCGTATCTCCGGTTTGGGTTGACTGATCACCCGATGGCCAGTTGGCAGGACCCTGAAAATCCGCCCCCCGGCAGCCTCTTCGAGCTTGATTTCCAACCGGCGTCCTATGTGAGACCTGGAAGCGATGAGGAACGGCAGGGTAGTCACAAGATGCGTCCCCTGATTCAGGTCGACTACCGGGGGTATCTAGCCTCTGAGGCCAGCAAAGGAAAACCACAGACTGCGCCGGGCCGCTGACTGTGAAGTAAGAGCGTGCCCCTACTGGCGGGGCACCAGGCGATAGATTTCTCCCTGTTTGTGCTCCACGAGATACAATTCGCCCTGCGCGTCTTCTCCGAACGAGCTCAGGTGCTTGATCCGGTGCGGCGGAGGCGGGGCCAGCTCGTGCGTGATGTCCCGTATCTTCGTGGCACGGCCGTTCGCCAGCACGAAGCTTCCGCTGAAGCCCTTCACGTAGTCGCTGAAGAAATAGGTCCCATGCAGGTCCGGCATGCGGCAGCCGCGGTACACGAACCCGCCGGTAATGGAGGACCCTCCGAGTGGCTGCGGGTACTCGAACACCGGGAGTGTCAGCCCGCGCGTGGGGCATCCCGCGGGCGGATTGTAGCAGTGGGCCCCTTCCATATACCGCCATCCGTAGTTCTTGCCGCCTCGGCTTGAAGCCGGCTGGACATCGACTTCTTCCCACGCGTTCTGACCCACGTCGGCGATGTAGAGATCGCTGGTTGCGCGATCGAACGAGAAGCGCCAGGGGTTCCGCAGACCGTAGGCCCATACTTCGGGCGCAGCGTTCCCGTCTTTAACGAACGGATTGGAGGACGGAATCCCGTACGGCTTGCCGCCCTTCGGACCGTCCACGTCGATCCGCAGCAGTTTGCCCAGCAGTGATCTCTTGGTCTGGGCGTTGTTGTCGGGGTCCCCCCCGCCGCCCCCGTCCCCGGTGCCTATATAAAGGTAGCGGTCCGGTCCGAAGACGAGCTGGCCCCCGTTGTGGTTGCCGTATTTGCGATGGGGGATGAGCAGCAGGCGTCGTTCGCTGCCGGGGTCCGCGACGTCCGGGTCGGTGGCAGAGGAGGCGAACTCAGCGATGACCAAATCACCGGTTGCTTCGGTGTAGTACACGAAGAAACGGCGGTTCGATGCGTAGTCCGGGTGAAACGCAATGCTGAGCAGACCGCGCTCGCCGCCCGAGCGCACGCGGTCGTGGATATCCAGGAACGGCTGCGGCAGCGTTTTGCCAGACTTGATGATCTTGATGGCCCCGTCCTGCTCGACGACGAACAGGCGGTTGACGTCATGAGGGGGCGCGGCCAGATGGACCGGCAGCGTGAAGCCTTCGGCGACCAATTCGGTGGCCAGGGACGTGCCGGCGACTGTGGCGATCCCCTCACAAGAAGACCGTGAGTGGCCTCCGTCCGTCTGCGCAGTGGGGTCCGAGGCGGACACCAGAAGCAGGCAGAGCAGGACGGCTGGGTTGTGTCGAGGCAGCTGACTCAGTGGGCCCATTTGATCGAACAGCCGATCGCGTGGGTCGTGGCGTCCGTCGGCGCGGACCCCTGCAAGAGGGCATCCAGCGCCTCCCTCAGATAATGGCGCGCCACGGCCGACGGGTCCTGCCAGTTGTCGTCGATCTTCCCCGTGTAACGGAGGCGGCGCTCCTGGTCAAAGACGAAGAGGTGGGGAGTATGGGTGGCCCCATAGGCTTGCGCGACCGTCTGCGTCGCGTCGCGGAGGTATGGAAAGTTGAAACCCTTGGCCTTGGCGCGTGCGCCCATCCGCTCGAAGCTGTCTTCCGGGTAGTTCCTGTCGTCGTTCGAATTGATGGCGACGAACTGCACTCCACGGTCTCGATAGTCCCGCTGGGTGGCGACCATCCGATCTTCGTAAGCCTGGACATACGGGCAGTGGTTGCAACTGAAGATCACCACGAGGACCGGTTTGTCGGCGAACGTCTCCAGGCTATAGGTGCGGCCGTCCACGCTCGGCAGGTTGAATGCTGGCGCGCGGTCATCAAGCTGTAACGTGCCCATAGCCATACTTTAGCCGGACTCTGCTGGCATGGCAAGGCTTGACTCGACCTGCCGCGGAGAATATTCTGCGGCGATGCCGAGTCCGCGCTATTGGTTGATGAAGTCGGAGCCTACCGCCTTCAGCTTTGGTGACCTGGTGAAGTCGAAGAACTCGACTAACCACTGGGACGGAGTGCGGAACTACCAGGCCCGCAACTTCATGCGGGAGATGCGGACAGGTGACCAGGTGCTCTTCTATCATGGCAACTGCGACCCGACGGCCGTGGTCGGTCTCGCGAAAGTCGTGCGGGAGGCGTACCCCGACCATACCCAGTTCGATCCGAAGAACATCCACTATGACCCCAAAGCGACGCCGGAGAAGCCGATCTGGGATATGGTGGATGTGCGAGCGATCAAGCCGCTCCGCAAGCCTGTGCCCCTGGATTCCCTACGCAAGACCAAAGGGCTCGAAAAGATGCCCTTGCTGCGGCGAGCGAACCGGTTGTCCGTGATGCCAGTGACTGCCAGGGAGTGGGACATTATCGTGAAATTGGGCGGGTAGGGGCGGCCCTGTGTGGCCGCCCGTCAATCAGTGGGCACCCACGCAGGGATGCCCCTACGATTATTTTTCTGGGTTGCGGACGGCGAGGATCGTGTCGGCCAGGGCTTTGAGGCTGGAGCGCTCGGTGTCGTCCAGGGCCAGGGCGATGTGGCTCTCATCGCCGTGCGACAGACGCAGGCTCAGGAACAGTTCGGTCTTGTTCGTCTCCTTGTTCTCCCACTGCCCGTCGATGACCTGGAATTTGTCGATGGCCTGGCTGGCGACCGCGTCGTAGCGGAAGTACTCTTCCCCAACGACACAGTCGAAGAGGTGATTGCCGGCCGTGACGATCAGCAGATTGAACGCGCCTTGATCCTCATAGCCGTTCGGGATGTGCTTGTTGACGTGGAAGGCCTTGATCGCGCGGCCCTTGATGGCTTCCCGGACATGCTCGACCACGAAATCGAGGGGGATGTCCCTGTAGTTCTTATCTGTGAGGACTTCTTTCAGTCTGGCGATCAAATCGTTTTCCACGACAATTCTCCTTGCATGACTGGCTGGGCGTTGAACGGCTCACACTGTACCAGGGGTCTCCACACTCTGGCAAGCGGGTTTACAAAGGCGGAGATGATTTCTTAGAATAAAGAAAGTGCACTGTTGTCCTGATTCGAACAAGCTGAGAAAGGGGCATGCCAATGATGGCTCGAGTATGGAGGATGAGGGGGGTAGTTGCCGTTGCTACGGTGTGGTGCTTCACGGCGTCTCCGTCCGGCGCGATCGTGGTGGATCTTGATGCTGCCGCCGTGAAGCAGGCGATCGAGGACGGCAAGAAGATGAAAGACGAAGAGCTAAAGACCATCTCCACGAGGTTTGGGGCCAATCTCAAGGAGGACATCTGCGGAGGAGGTGGTGCAATTCGGACCAAGACGGTCACTCTCAATCGATTGGGCGGTGCCATCGCTCGGAACCCGGAGCAAGCCGAGCAGGACAAGGCGAAGATCGACGAGCAGATTCACAAAATCCTCGAGGCGAAGGTGCTGAGGATCGAATTTGATTTTTGCGGCGATACCGCGGACTTTGCCGAAGGCGCGACCGCCACCTTGGAACAAGGCGGGAAGATGATCAAGGGGGAAATGGCCAAACCGGACAGGGCGAAGAAGAACGAGAAGGGACCGGCCTATCGTGGAAAGATTGTGGCATCGTTCCCGTATTCATCCTTTGACCCGAATGCCGTTACGAAGATAACACTCTTCCCCCCCATGGGTGACGCGATGAGCTGGGAAGTGGACCTCTCCAAGATCAGGTAAGGTGCGTTTCAACTAAGCCCAGCGTGTATAGATGATAGTACAAGCCTTTCTTATCGAGGAGGGCGGTGTGCGTGCCCTCTTCGACGAGCCGGCCTTTGTCAAGCACCAGGATCCGGTCGGCCTGCTGGATTGTGCTGAGCCGGTGTGCGACCACGAACGTCGTCCGCCCTTTCATCAGGCGGTCCAGCGCGTCCTGCACCAGTGACTCCGATTCGGTGTCCAACGACGAGGTGGCCTCGTCCAGGATGAGGATCCGTGGGTCTTTGAGCACGGCCCGGGCGATGGCGATCCGCTGGCGCTGCCCCCCCGAGAGATTGACGCCTTTTTCCCCCACCAGAGTGCCGTAGCCGTCCGGGAGGGCGGTGATGAAGTCGTGCGCGTTGGCCGCGCGGGCGGCGGCCACGATCTCCTCGTCGCTGGCGGAGACCCGGCCGTATCGGATGTTGTCCCGGATGGTGCCGCCGAAGAGGTGCATCTCCTGCGGCACCAGCGCGATCTGCTGGTAGAGGCTCTGCAGGGTGACGGACTTGAGGTCATAGCCGTCGATGGTGACGACCCCCGCCACCGGGTCGTAGAACCGGTGGATGAGATTGATCAAGGTGGTCTTTCCGGATCCCGACGGCCCGACGACCGCGGCCACTTCCCCCGGCTGGACATTAAAAGTAAGGTCCGAGAGCACGGTCGTGTGCCCGTCGTAGGAGAAGCGGACACCCTCCATGGCGACGTAGCCCCGCACAGGCGGTAATGGCCGGGCGTCGGGCGCGTCGGACACGTCGGGCCGTGTGTCCAGGATCTCGAACACACGCGCAAGCGCGCCTTGGGCCTCCTTGACGTGGGAGAAGAGGCGTGCGAAGGTCCCGAAGGGTCCGATCAGCAGGCCGGCGTAGAGCACGAACGCGATCAGGTCCCCCGGGCTCATCGTCCCACGGATGACCTGGGACCCGCCGTACCAGAGGACCGCCGCCGCAGCGGCGAAGGTGGCGAAGGTGATCACCGGCACGAAGATCGCCATGATGCGCGCCCGCCTGAGGACGACATCCAGGGTGCGGCGAACCTGCGAGCCGAACCGGGCGCGCTCGTAGTCTTCCCGCACGAAGGACTTGACGATCCGGATGCCGGAGAGCACCTCCTCCAGAATCGTCGAGGCGCGCGCGGTCTCGTCCTGAATGCCGGTGGAAAGCGCCTTGAGTCGCCGGCCGAAGAAGCGGGCGATCAGCACGAGGGCCGGGAGGAGGAGCAGAATCAGCAGGCACAAGCGCCAGTTCATGACGAACAGGATGGCGAGCCCGCCGACCAGCGTAACGACCTGTTTCGCGAGGTCGATCGGAATCTCTGTCAGGGCGGTTTGCAGCGCGCCCACATCGTTCATCAGCCGCGACATCAATTCGCCGGTCCGCTGTCGCGCGAAAAACCCCAGAGAGAGGCCCTGCAGATGATCGAAGAGATGCGTCCGGAAGTCGGCCATGATGCGCTGGCCGGCCGAGGCCGTCAGGTAACTGTGGCCCATGATGAGGAGCCCCTGGACGAGGAACAGCGCGCCCAGTTCGGCAATGGCGGTGTTCAGCGCGGCGGCGTCCCGCTGGACGAGGACCGTGTCCACGAGCCGCCGGATGACCCAGAGCATGCTGAGGTTGACGCCGGCCGCTCCCATGACGAGCAGCGCGGCTGCAGCCATGCGGACGCGGTACGGCCGAAGATAGGGAAAGAGCCGACCGAACGGGGCTAGGCGGGCCATGGGGGAGTGTGCGTGGCTGGACGAACGCCACTCGCCGTTAGGCGAGGATAATCGACTCGATCAGATGCTTATTTAGGCAGACGAACTCCACTGCGTCGTTGGTGCTCTCGATCCTGACGTCGGTGAGATTCAGGAACATGTACTTCTCGTCGTTGAAATAATCTGATACCCGGTTGCGCATGGCTGGCAGGAGGATATCGCCGATGTAGGTCGTATGGATTGTCCGGACTTTGATGCGGACCTTCTTGCCCTCTGTTGGCATGACCGTGCCTCCTTGCGCCGGCCGCGCCGCTTAGGACCGGCGGCGAGCGAATTTCATGCGCCGGCGGAGCTTCCGGTGCTTGTGCTTCCGCATCTTCTTTCGGCGCTTCTTAACGACACTCGACATGACGTACTCCTCTAAGCTTCCTGTAAGCTACCTAATCCGGTCGGCAATAGCAAGTAGGGAATTCCGCATGCCGCTGTGAAAGCCGGCTGAGCGTATGCGATTAGTGCCGGCTTGTCAAGAATAGGGCATGTCGGATGGGTGTATAATGCCGGCATGATCGCGTGGATCGTGAGCCGCGCGCAGCCGCTCGCCTGCTGGACCGTCCTTTGTCTGATCGGGCTGGTGGCGGTGGCCTGCTCCAAAGCCAGCAACATTAACCCCGACGATGCGGCCCGTGTCCGGAAGATCGACGCCACAGTGGAGCGAATCCGGCAGGCGTATACGGGTAAGGACCCGAGCGCCTTTCACAGCCTGTTCATGCCGCTCGACAGCCTCCGCAAGCTGGAGGAGGAGATTCAACGCGACTTCGCCGTCTATGACCGGATCACCCTCGACCTCACCATCGACCGAGTCATGGTCGACGGGGCCGACGTGGCCGTCTATTTCCATTGGCTCGGGCAGTGGCAGCGCACGACCGATGAGCAGCCGCTCAGGGAGCGGGGTCATGCCATCCTCCGGTTGGTCGGCCATCAGACTCTTACCGTGAGCGGCGTGGACGGAGACCCGCCCTTCGGCATGGCCGATCGCCGGATTCAGAGCGAACGACCGAGGGGGCGCTAGGATGCCACGACGCCGCGCCGCCACACCGACCCTGGCTGCCGATTTCCTCGTCATCGGAAGCGGCGTCGCCGGATTGCGGGCAGCCATCGGCTTGAGCCGGGCCGGCCGTGTCCTCGTGTTGACGAAGGGCAGTCCTGCCGAAGGCAGTTCCATCTACGCGCAAGGCGGTGTGGCGGTCGCCTCCGAGGAGGACGATATCGCACTGCACCGCGACGACACCTTGCGCGCGGGGAAAGGGCTGTGCCGGCCGGAAGCTGTGCAGGTGCTCGTCGAGGAAGGCCCGGCCAGGGTTCAGGAACTGATCCGTTGGGGCGCCCGCTTCGATCGCGCCGGGGACGGCTACGCGCTGGCCCGCGAGGCCGCGCACAGCCGGCATCGGATCCTGCGGGCCGGCGGCGATGCGACCGGCACCGAAATGGTGCGCGTGCTCCTGGACAGGGCTCGTTCCCTGCCGCAGATCGCCTGGCGGGACCACCACTTCACCATCGATCTGCTGCTGGATGCGCACGGTCGCTGTGTGGGCGCTCTCGTGCTGGACGAATCCTCCGGGGCGGTGAAACAGGTCAAGGCGAAGGCTGTGGTGCTGGCCACAGGCGGGGCGGGCCAGATCTATGCCCGGACCACCAATCCGCCTGTCGCCACCGGCGATGGGGTTGCGATGGCCTATCGGGCAGGGGCGATCGTGGAAGACATGGAGTTCGTCCAGTTCCACCCGACGGCGCTGTACCTGCCGGCGACGCCCCAGTTTTTGCTCACGGAGGCCATGCGCGGGGAGGGAGGGATTCTCCGCAATAGTAAAGGCGAGGCTTTCATGAAGCGCTACCATGAGATGGCCGAGATGGCCCCGCGCGACATCGTGTCCCGCGCGATCTGGAACGAGATGGCGGCGACGTCCGCCCGCCATGTCTACCTGGACGTGACCCACCTTGCTCCAGGCTTCATCCGGGAAAGGTTCCCGACGATTTACGCGACCTGCCTGCGATACGACGTGGACATCACGGAGGAGATGATCCCGGTCTGTCCGAGCGCGCATTTTATGATGGGAGGGGTGTGGACGGATACACGAGGGGCCACGAGCGTACCAGGACTGTTCGCCGCTGGAGAAGTAGCCTGCACGGGGGTCCACGGCGCGAACCGCCTAGCCAGCAATTCGTTACTGGAAGGGTTGGTCTTCGGCGCCCGCGCGGTCGAGGCGGCTGCCGAGTACGCCAGTCACCGGCCCCCCGAGCGCGGGGCCTCTGGAGCGCAGGACGTGGCGGCCGGCGAGGCGGAGAGCGATCGCGGGGAGCACCTGGACATGGAGAAGCTGTTCAACTCGTTGCGGCGCTTGATGTGGGAGAAGGTTGGCATCATCCGGAGCAAGCAGGGGCTGCTCTCCGCGCTCGCGCAACTGGAGAAATGGGAGGAGCGGCTCGGAGACCGCTGCGGGACGCGCCGCGAGTTGGAGGTCCGGAACATGGTCATCGTGGGCCATCTGGTCGCGACGGCGGCGCTGCAACGCGAGCACAGCCTGGGGGCGCATTTCCGCTCCGACCATCCGGAGGAGTTTGTAAGCGGGTGGGAGTGCCACACACGACTGCACGCGGAGGCGCCCGGTCGCGCACTGGTCAGAGGAGCCGGCGTGAAAGCTTCGGGTGCGGGAGCTTAGTTTGGGCTGAGAAGATTGACGAAGCGCCGAGTCACGAGCGATCCCCCATCCCTTGAGAAGCTCTGGTAGAAGCGGATGACCTTGCGAACGTATTGCTGGGTTTCGCTGATCCGCGGGATCCGGCTCTCGCGCGACACGCGAGTTTCCCCCGCGTGGTAGGCCGCCAGGGCCAGTTCAAGGTTGCCCCCGAAGCGGTCCAGAAGGTAGCGAAGGTGCCGGACTCCGCCGGTGATGTTCTGCTTGGGGTCATAGGGGTTCACAACGTTCAAGGACCACGCCATCTCCGGCATCAACTGCATCAACCCCATGGCGCCCTTGGGCGAGACGGCGTCTGGATCGTACGCCGATTCGGCCTGGATCACGGCTCGAACCAGGGCGGGGTTCATGCGGTATGCCAGCGAGGTCTGTGTGATCGTCTCGTGCAGGGCGGGCGAGAGCCGTTTCGGCTGGAGCTGAGTGAACGCCCGCGGGCCCCGGGTCTTTTTGTAGCGAGGGCTCGTCGGAACATTGGTAAAGTGGATCAGTCCGTTCCGGTCCACGTACTGATAGACCAGGTCGCCGGACCGCGACGCACTGGTCTCGTTGCGCTGCGAGGAGAGCGCCGTGTCTGGCTGGCTGGGAACGGCAGGGTCATCGCTGACCTGCACGCGGTCGTTCGCGATCATTGTTCTATAGCGAGGATCGGTCGGGACGTTGGAAAAGTGCATGACTCCGTCCTTATCCTTATACTGATAGATCGGTTCCCCCATGACGTCTTGCGAAGACACGCCCAGGACCAGCAGGCAGGCGAGGCCGCCGGCCTGTCCATATGCGCAAAGATTCGGCAACATGCGGCTCACGATAGCCAACTGCTTTCGGGGTGTCAACGACCTGTCGAACTTGTCATAAACATTCTCATCCGAGATACCGGGAGATTTTCGAACGTTTTGATGGTCTTATCGCTTTTTGAGAGGAAACGTGTGAATCGCAGGACCGCTTCAGCTACAATACCGCCTAGACTTGAGGCATGGTCCGCAGGCTGAGTATATCCTATGTGGGTCGAACTCATCACCATCTCCGCCCTCATCCTCCTGAACGGCTTCTTCGCCTGCGCCGAGTTGGCCATCGTCAACACGCGGCGCAGTCGGATCAAGCAACTGGTGAAGGAGAAGAACGTCTCGGCCCGTTTCGTCCAGGGCTTTCAGGAGGACTCCGAGCGTTTCCTGGCCACCACCCAGATCGGCATCACGGTCGCAGGCGCCTCGGCGGCCGCTATGGGCGGCGTGGTTGCGATCGACCACCTGAAGCCAATCTTCGACGCGACCCCCGTGGCTTTGGTGCAGACCTTGGCCGAACCGATTTCGGTTGGAATCGTGGTGCTCATCATCTCGTACTTCTCGCTCGTGCTCGGCGAGCTCGTCCCCAAGATACTGGCGCTCAAGAACCCCGAGCGTCTGGCGCTGTTGGCGGCGCGTCCCCTAGAATGGTTCGCGCGGGTGGCGGCTTGGGGCATTCGCCCCCTCGCCTTGTCCAGCCGAGGGGTCCTGCGTGTGCTCGGCAAGGCCGCTCAGGGGGAGAAGGTCTTTATCTCCGCGGAAGAGATAAACTTATTGATGCAGGAAGGCCGTGAGAAAGGTGTCTTCGACAAGACCGAGCAGGAGCTGATCCACAGTGTGTTTGAGTTCACCGACATGTCGGTGAAGGAAGTGATGATCCCTCGCCCGAAGATGTGCGCCATCGAGATCGACACTCCGACTCCGGACCTGCTGAAGTACATTGACGAGAATAAGTTCTCCCGCTACCCGGTATACCGGAAGGGGCTCAACGATCTGCTGGGCATCCTCTACCAGAAAGACCTCTTGAGTCAGGTCGCGGCAGGCAAACCGTTGAACCTGAAAGATTTGCTGCATCCCGTCTATTATGTTCCCGAAGCGATGAAGGTCAGCGTGCTGCTGAAAGAGATGCAGCGCCGCCGCATTCACATGGCGATCGTGGTCAACGAATACGGCAGTGTCGAAGGGCTGGTCACGCTGGAGGACCTGATTGAGGAGATCGTCGGCGAGATCCAGGATGAGTACGACACCGAAGAGAAGCCGGTGGAACGACTCAAGGACGGCGCGATCCTCGTTGATGCCTCGATGCCGGTCAAGGACCTCGTGTCGGAATACGGGCTGCCGATCCCCCCGTCGCCGGACTACGAGACGCTCGGCGGGTTCATCACCTACCAGATCCAGGGGCTCCCGCGCGGCGGCGAGGTTTTCTACCACGGGGACTACAAGTTCACCGTGGTGGACCTCGGGGATCGGCGCGTGTCCAAGGTCAAGGTCGAGCGGATCGCCGACCGGTCAACGGCCGGCAAGGAACCGGTCAAGACTGTCCCGAAATGAAGCATGTAGCCGGCGGGTGATCTCGCCCGGCCGCCCCTCTCCGATGCTCTGCCCATCCACCTGCGTCACCGGCAGCACCTCCACGGTCGTATTGGTCAGGAAACACTCGTCGGCGATTGGGAGGTCAGCCGCGGTCAGCCGCGTCTCTTCCGTTGGAATCTCCAATTCGCGGGCCAGTCGCAACACCACGTTGCGGGTGATGCCGGCAAGGATGCCGCAGTCAGAAGCCGGCGTCAGAAGGCGGCCTCCAAGGGCCACGAATACGTTGCTGGTTGTCCCTTCGGTCACCTCCCCCTGATGATTCAGCAACACGGCGTCGTAGGCTCCGAGCGCCGTCGCCTCCATCTTCGCCAGAATGTTGTTGAGGTAATTCAGGGATTTGACATGCGGTGGCAGGGCTTCCGGCAAGTTGCGCCGGGTCTGCACGACTGCCACCGACACCCCGTCCGTGTAGAACGATTCGGGATACGGTTCAAAGGGCTTGGCGATGACCACCAGCGTGGGATTCTTGCAGAGCGCTGGATCCAGCCCGATCTCGCCCAGGCCGCGCGAGACCGTGATCCGGAAATAGGCGTCCGTCAACTTGTTCAGCTCGAGGGATTCTGCGACGATGGCAGACAACCGGCTGCGCTTGACCGGCATGGGGATATGAAGGCGGGCCGCCGACTGTTCCAGGCGAGCGATGTGCTCGCTCAACATGAAGACCTTTCCTCCATAGCTCCGCAGGGTCTCGAAGACGCCGTCGCCGTACAGGAAGCCGTGATCGAAGACCGAGATCTTCGCCTCCTCCTTCG
>VBOD01000049.1 GCA_005877615.1 Nitrospirota bacterium
GAGTCGAGCCGGGTATGCCTCCTCCGGCGAGACGCCGAGCCCTGCCGTGAGTCGAGCCGGGTATGCCTCCTCCGGCGAGACGCCGAGCCCTGCCGTCAAGCTGTCACCGAAGGCCACGAGGACTCGTTCTTCAGGGCGGGGCGCGGCATTGGACGGAGGCGGCGACTTGGTGCCGGGCCGCGCGTCCACGCTCGTGCCCTGGATTTTGGGTGCAGGCTTGCCGAACTGCTCATCGCATGACCACAGCCCTCCGCCGAGCAGCGCGACGAGGCAGACGATTCTCAGTAAATGATCCATGCTTCTGTATAATAGGAGGCATGATCGCAATCCGCAACCTCTCCATGCGGCTGGTCAGCGGCGGCCGCGAAGTCTCCATCCTGGATGACATCTCGCTCGACGTTCCCGCCAAGCAGTTTCTCGCCATCGTCGGGCCGTCCGGAAGCGGGAAGTCCACCTTGCTGGGGCTTATCGGCGGCATGGACACTCCAACGTCCGGCACCATCTCCTTTGACGGACGGGACATCACGAAATTGTCGGACGACGAGCTCTCACGGTTGCGCCTGCAGAAGATCGGCTTTGTGTTCCAGTCGTTCCATTTGATCCCTACACTGACCGCGCGCGAGAACATTGCGGTTCCGATGGAGCTGTCCGGCGATCCCGAGGTCAACGCGAAAGCAGACGAACTGCTGCGGGCGGTCGGGCTCGAGTCGCGCGGCCATCACTATCCGGTGCAGCTTTCCGGTGGCGAGCAGCAACGGGTGGCCGTCGCGCGGGCGTTCGCGAACCGTCCGGTGATCCTGCTCGCCGACGAGCCGACCGGTAACCTGGACACGACTACCGGTGAACAGGTCATCGAGCTGATCATCCGCCTGAACCGGGATCGCGGCAGCACGCTGGTCCTTGTCACGCACGATCCGGCGCTGGCCGCCCACGCCGACCGGATCGTCCTGCTGCGCGATGGGCGGATCGCATCGGACGACCTACGGCATCGAGGGTCCGGTGCCCACCCATGAGCGCGTTCGTTTTCAAGATGGTCTGGCGGGAGACCCGCGCAGCCTGGCGGCACTTCACGTATTTCTTCGTCTGCATCGCGCTCGGCGTGGCGGCCCTGGTCGGCGTGGGGCTCTTTGCCGCGAACCTGGAACGCGCCATCCAGCGCGAGGCTCGCAGTCTCATGGCTGCCGATGTGGAACTACGGACGACACGGCTACTGACACCCGCAGCGGAAGGAGTCCTGATGAAACTCGACGGCCGCGACATCGCCCGTCTGCAGGTCAGCGAACTGGTGGCGATGGCGGCGGCGCCCTCCGGGACACAGCTCGTCGAGCTCAAAGCCGTGGAGCCGGGCTACCCGTTCTACGGGAAGCTGCGGGCCGTCCCTGAGGATGCCCTGGCGACACTGTTCACCGGCACCCGTGCGCTGGCTGAGGAGACCTTGCTGATCCGGCTCGATCTGAAGGTCGGGGACACGCTGAAGATCGGCCATGTGGAGTTCACAATCGCTGGCGTCCTGAAGAAAGAGCCAGATCGAGCGGCCGGCGCGTTCAGCTTTGGCCCTCGCGTGCTGATTTCCCGGCAAGGCCTTGAGGCGACCGGGCTCGTCCAGCCGGGAAGCCGCGTGACGTACCGTCATCTTCTGAAGCTGCCTGAGGCCCTGAGTCCGAAGGCTGTTCAAGGGGAGTTGGCCGCGACGTTCCCGGACAAGACGGTGCGAGTGAGCACGTACCAGGACGCCCAGCCGATGCTGCGGCGCTTCCTCCGGCAGCTCACGATGTATTTGGGCCTGGTCGGGCTCATCGCGCTCATGGTCGGCGGGATCGGCGTGGCCAGTAGCATCCGCGCGTTCTTGAGGGAGAAGCTCGAGAACATCGCCGTGCTCAAGGGGATCGGAGCAGAGTCCGGCACGATCCTGCGTGTCTACATGAGTCAAACGTTGTTGCTGGGCATGCTGGGCAGCCTAGCCGGGGCGGCCTTGGGGGCGGCCTTTCAGTTCGCCTTGCCCCCGCTGCTGAAGGCCTGGCTGCCGATGGAACTGGAGTTCCGCCTGGCCCTGCTGCCGTTCGTGCGAGGGGTGGGCATGGGGCTCTTGACCACGGTCCTGTTTGCCCTCTGGCCTCTGCTGGAGGCGCGGGACGTACGACCGAATCTAATCCTCCGCCGGGAAGTGGCCGATGAACCGACGGGATCGCCGGGACTAATGGCGTGGGCGATCAGCGGGCTTCTGGCGCTGACCTTGGCAGGGCTCGCGCTCTGGCAGGCCGGATCGTGGCGGGCCGCCGGCCTGTTCATCGGAGCGTTGGCGGCAGCGCTGGCCCTCTTGAACACGGCGGCGTGGCTGGTGGTGCGGCTGGCCAGACGAGTCCCGCGTTGGCGTCCCTTGGCGTGGAGGCAGGGACTGGCCAATCTGTACCGTCCTGGGAGCCAGGCCCAGACTGTCCTGGTCTCGGTGGGAGTCGGCGTGATGATCATCTTGGCGATTCACCTCGTGGAGCAGAACATCTTGTGGGAGATCGGCGAGAACGTGCCCACCGACGCGCCGACGTTCTTCTTCATCGACCTCCAGCCGGATCAGCGCGACGCGTTCGAGCGCTTGCTTGTGGAGCGCGGTCACACAGACGCGCGGCTCACGCCCCTCGTGCGGTCGAGACTGTGGGCCCTGAACGGGCAGCAGGTTCGACGCGAGTCCTACGAGGATCGCGAGCATGGCTGGTACTTCACGCGCGAGTACGTGTTGACGTTCCTGAACGACCTCCCGAAGGGGAACGCCATCACGCGGGGAGACTGGTGGGATGGCGGAGGATCGTCAGGCCTGCCCCGGGTGTCTGTCGAGGAAGAAGCGGCCCGCCGCTTGGGCCTCGACCTTGGTTCGACGGTGGAATTCGACATCCAGGGCGCCAAGGTCTCAGGCAGGATCGCCAGCATCAGGAAGGTGGACTGGGGGAACATGTCCACGAACTTTTATTTCATCTTCGAGCCGGGCGCGCTGGAAGGCGCACCCATGACGTATGTCGCCACGACCCGGGTGGATCCGCGGGAAGAAGTCCCGTTGCAGCGCGCCGTGGTCGCCGCCTTCCCCAATGTCTCGGCGATCAACATCCGAGCCGTCCTGGACTCTGTGGCGCAGGTGGTGGACCGGATCAGCTTGGTGATCCGCTTCATGGCGGCGTTGAGCATCCTCGCGGGGACCGTTGTCCTGGCCGGCGCCCTGGCCGCGACCAGGTTCCGCCGAATCTACGAGGCGATGGTCTTCAAGGCCATGGGCGCCACACGCCGGGTCCTGGCCTCGACCTTCGCCGTGGAGTTCCTGTTGCTGGGGGCCGCGGCCGGTGTGATCGGCACGGGCCTGGCGACCGGGCTGGCTTGGGGTGTCGGGCATTGGATCCTGGACGTGAAGTGGCTGTTCCAGCCTCGTGCCTTGGTCTGGGGGATCGGCGTGACGATCGCGGGGACGGTTCTCGTCGGCTTCCTCTCGACGTACCGTATTCTGGGCCAGAAACCCCTGCCGGTGCTGAGGCGGGAATAGCCTGGTGTCCCTTTTCGGAAAGGATTAGAGTGTAGGCGCCATGGGAGCGCAATCATGACAAATGCCACGATGATTCTCTTATCACTGGTGGTTGGACTTATTTTAGGTCTGGGAGTTGCGTTTGTCTTAAGACTTATACAAGGCAAAGCGGACATCGATGCCGTTATCGACAATGTTCTGAAATTAGCAAAAGACAAGTTGGAGTCAGAAAGACAGATTAATGTTCATGAATTAGATGCAAAGAAAGGTCTTATTGACCAGCAGCTGCAATCTATGACGGGCGAGCTTGAAAAGGTTTCGAAACTCATGCGGGATCTGGAGAGAGACAGAGTTGAAAAATTCGGCCAACTGGCCAACCAACTGCAGGCGACGAATGCGCAGACTGCAGCGCTCATGCAGACTACGAGCACGCTACGCGAAGCGCTGGCAAGCACCAAGGCAAGAGGTCAGTGGGGCGAAAGGATGGCCGAAGATGTCTTGCGGCTTGCTGGTTTTATCGAGAATGTGAATTACCTTAAACAGAAGGTCATAGAAGGCGCAGGTTCACGTCCCGATTACACCTTTCCCTTGCCCAAGGGCCTCAAGCTTCATATGGACGTGAAATTCCCCCTCGATAACTACATGCGATTTTTAGAGGCTGTCTCAGACGCCGAGAGGGCAAAACATAAAAACGATTTCTTGAGAGATGTGAGAGCAAGAATAAAGGAGGTTACTAGTCGGGAATACATTGATCCTGACCAGCACACCGTAGACTATGTACTATTGTTTATTCCGAATGAACAGATTTATGCATTCATACATGAGCAAGACAGTTCGATTCTCGATGAAGGGATTAGAAACAAAGTTGTCTTTTGTTCGCCGATTACCCTTTTTGCTGTTCTCGCGGTTGTGCGCCAGGCCATTGACAATTTTTCACTCCAGCAAGCTTCCAATGAGATACTGTCCTTGCTAGGTGCTTTCAAAAAGCAGTGGGACGAGTTTGTCAAAAAGTTAGACGTTCTCGGGAAGCGTATAAGCGATGCTATGGACGAGTATGATTCGCTCAAGACAACTCGTAGGCGGCAACTCGAGAAACCACTCAATAAGATAGAGGACATCAGAAAACAACGTGGATTGCCAGTGGCACCGGTTGAGGACAAGTCGATGTCGACTCTGGGAGAAGACGAGGTGTAACCATGACATCAAGCACCGCTAAGGAGGGAGGACGATGAAGAGTCGCTTGCAGATCGCCGGCCATCCCATTCATGTCATGACCGTGGGCGTCCCAATCGGTCTCTACACGGCTGCCTTCGTTGCCGATGGGCTCTACGTGGTGGTACACGATGCCTTCTGGTACCGAATGGCGTTCTGGTGCATCGCGCTGGGCTTGCTCGGCAACCTGGGGGCCGTGCTGACGGGCCTGCCTGACTTCTTTGCCATCAAGAAAGAGACGCCGCCGGCTTGGAATGCCGCGACGACGCATCTGGTCATCGGCCTCGGGCTGGTGCTGCTCTACGTCATCAACTTTGCCTTGCACAACTGGGGGGATCCCCTTGCGGGAGGAGGCTCGCTCCTTCCGTTCATCCTGAGCCTGGTCGGCGTGGGCCTGTTGGGCCTGCAAGGGTGGTACGGCGGGGAACTGGTCTTTCGCCACAAGGTCGGGGTGGAGGACGCGGCGGCTGACTCGACGCACGACGGGCCTCAAAAGCGAAAAGGGGCGCACTGAAAAGCCAACTGGCCTAGTGGCTTGCATCCGCCTCAGAGCCTGTGCTAGCGTAGCCTCGCGATTCGTCGCTGAAGGGGTCTGGCGATGAAGAGCCGAGAGAGGAAAGACCCCACCGCGATTGTGCCTTGCAGTAGGGATCTGATCAGAAAGCCTGCCCGGAAAGACGCCTGCGTCTGTGCGCCTTCGGTGCTCTTCATGTCCCCTTCGTTCCTTACTCCCAAGACAGCGTCGCATCAGTAAAGGAGATACCCGATGGGTACAAAGTTGTATGTGGGGGGCCTGCCCTATTCGACCACCGAGCAACAGCTTCAGGAGCTGTTCTCACAGCAAGGGTCAGTGACATCGGCCAAGATCATCACAGACCGGTACACCGGCCAGTCACGGGGGTTCGGGTTCGTCGAGATGGCCACGGCGGAGGAAGCCCAGAAGGCGATTACCGCGCTGAACGGGACTCAGTTGAACGGCCGGACGATCACCGTTAACGAGGCCAGACCCCAGGAGAAGCGCCCCGGCGGTGGCGGAGGTGGGGGCGCTGATCGCGGCGCAGGGAGACGCTGGTAGTCAATCCTCTCGAAACCTTTCACGAACAATAATGGGCAGGGATGCCGATAGCGGGTGTCCCTGCCTTTTTCTTGAATGCCATTCAAGTTAGTTCGTCGGCTCGCCATGAGCCCTCGGCTAGTCTATTTGCGCCTGGCGAGTCTTGTGGATGGTCACAAACGACCATTCATCGCCGCTTGATCAAGCCGCTGGCCGAAACGTTCGGGGAGGGGAACGGCAGGAGTAAAACCGTGGTATGATGGAAACGTGGAGGTGCCGAGCATGACGCACGAGACGATCGTCCTCCACGGTCACATCATCGACTCCCTGCTGTTGCCCAAGGTCCTGGACCACATCCTCCAGTACGGCGGGTCTTTCGAAATTGCCCATATCCGGATCGGAAAAACCCGCGAGGAGCCCTCCGACGCGCGCATCATCGTTCATGCGGAGTCCCCCGAACGGCTGGCGGAGATCATCGCGGCGGTCCAGGCGCACGGCGCGTCGGTCGAGAAGGAAGCGGACTGCCAATGGCAGGAGGCCCCGGCGGACGGTGTTTTCCCGGACGACTTTTACGTCACGACCCACCTGCCGACCGAGGTACGCGTACACGGCAAGTGGGTGCCGGTGAAGGAAATCGAGATGGATCTCGGCATATGGCTCGATCGAAATGACCCTGCCCCGCATACGGTGCCGATGGCTGAAGTCCGCAAGGGGGATCAGATCGCGGTCGGCCGGGAGGGAATCCGAGTGACCCCGCTGGAGCGGCCGGCGCACCTGGACGTGTTTGGGTTCATGGGCGCTCAGGTCTCCTCCGAGCGGCCCCACGGTCACCTCATCACCGGCATCGCGCGCCGCATGCAAGCTTTGCGGAGAAGTGAGGCCAGGATTCTCCTGGCAGGCGGCCCCGCTATCATCCATGGCGGAGGTCGCGAGCCCCTGGCCTGGCTGATCGAATCGGGCTACATCCACGTGCTCTTCTGCGGCAACGCGCTGGCCGCACACGATATGGAAGCCCACCTCTACGGTACGTCGCTAGGGCTCCATCTCGAAGGCGGGTCCCTGGCCCATCACGGCCATGAGCACCATCTGCGGACGATTAACCGCATCCGGGCCATCGGGAGCATCGAGGAAGCGGTGCGTCAGGGGGTCATCACAACCGGGATTATGGCCGCCTGTGTGCGGCGCGGGGTGAAGATCGTGATGGCCGGCACGATCCGAGACGACGGACCGCTGCCCGGCGTGATCACGGATTCGGTCCAAGCACAGGCCGCGATGCGCGCCACCCTGCCCGGTGTCGAGTTGGCCCTGTTGGTGGCCTCGACGCTGCACGCTGTCGCAACCGGCAACTTGTTGCCTGCCTCGGTGCCGACGGTCTGCGTGGACGTGAACCCGGCGGTGCCGACCAAGCTGGCCGACCGCGGGAGCTTGCAGGCCATCGGCCTGGTGATGGACGCCGCGTCGTTCCTCCGGGAACTGGCGCGCCATTTGGGGTGGAAGGAATGAGCCGCTTCCTGGTGTGCCCACCGGATCATTATCAGATCGCCTACGAGATCAATCCCTGGATGGATGTCAAGCGGGGGGCCGATCCCACGGTGGCGCGTGTGCAGTGGAATGCCCTGGCGGCAGTGCTGGAGAAGAACTGCGGTGCAACACTCGAACGGATCGTGCCGGTCGCGGGCCTGCCGGACATGGTTTTTACCACCAACGCCGGGATCGTGGCGGGTCACACGGTCGTCCTCAGTCAGTTTCGCTATCCTGAGCGGCAGCCCGAAGAAACGCCGTTCGAGCAGTGGTTTGAGTCGCATGGCTATGAGGTCAAGCGGCTGCCGCCAGGTCTCTTCTTTGAGGGTGGAGGGGATATGTTAGGGACCCGGAATATGTGGTTCGGGGGCTATCCTCAGCGGACCGACATCCGCGCGTACCGCTACGTTGGAGAGTTCCTGGGGCGAGAGATTTTGCCGTTGGAGCTTGTGGACCCTCGGTTCTATCACCTGGATACCTGCTTCTGCCCGCTGTCAGGAGGCGAGGTGATCTGGTTTCCGGGCGCGTTCGACCGCTACGGGCAAGCTGCGGTCATGGAACGCTTCCCTGCGGAGAAGAGGATCGCGGTTCCGGAAGAGGAGGCGGTGCGCTTCGCCTGCAATGCGGTTTGTATCGGGAAGCACGTCGTCATCCCGGAGGGCAGCCCTAGCACGATGGAGAGGTTGGAGAAACTGGGGTATGCGACACACGCGGTGGGGCTGTCCGAATTCATCAAGTCCGGCGGGGCGGCGAAGTGCCTGACACTCGCCCTGGACTAACGGTTCACGATCACGCGGCGTGACTGACGGGCCTACTGTCCAGGCCCATCCAGAACCCTTCCAGGTAGCCCAGCACCGCCGTCATCCCCCCGCGAAAGTCGTCCCGTTCCCGGTCCGTCATCTTGCCGAGCCCGCCAGTTTCGGCGCCGTCCACGACGGCGACCGCCTTCTTCATGGCGTCTTCGTGAGTCGACTCGAGTTCGCGGTGGAAGGTGAAATACGTCATGTCCATCTGGGGATACCGGGAGGATTGTAGGATTTGGAGGCCGGGGATCAGGTGGTCCCACATCGTGATTGCCATGTTTTCCAGCCCAAACGAAGCGCCGAGCGCCATGGCGTGATTCCCGCTGCTGTAGAGCTGTTCCATGCCGTCGATGTAGGCCCGCGTCGACGGCAGCATGGGACGGGCCATGGCCTCGTGCACGTCCATGCCGACCGAGCGTAGGAAGTCCCGATAGAGCAGCTCGTGCCGGTTCTTCGGCCGGCCGTCTCCCAACTCCGAGTACAGGACGGTCGTCAGCTCGTCGGCCACAGCCTCGTCCTCGGTATTGACGAGCTGGGCGACCAGGATTTTCGGAAAGAACCGGGCGAAGTTGTAGAACTCGACGGCGAAACGCTGGAACTCCTCGTCGGTCAGTGCGCCGGTTTTGAAGCGATCGAGATAGGGATTGTTGATGGCGCCGTGGCGAAGAACCAAGGCCCGCATCTCGTCATAGAAGGTCATGGCAAACCTCCTTGCTGGCCGCGATATTCCCTCAACTGATTTACAGTATAAAATGTTATTATCATTCATGCAACAGAATTTTATTTACATATAACTAATGTATTTTCAAGTACTTATGAATTATTTCTCGAAAACTATCGTCTCTTCAACGGCTTACATTGCTCCCACGACAATATAACTTTTCTATTGCACGATAGAGGTTTTCTGTTATACTGGAACCGATCTCTGGGGAGGCGCGGAGGAAAGACCATGCTGGAGATTACCCGGTACATCGAGGAGCTGAAGGACCGCCTGCACCTCAAAAGCGACTATGCGCTGGCCCACAAGCTCGGCATCGCGCAGCCCGAAGCCAATCACCTGCGTCGCGGCCTGAAAGTCCCCAGGGAGGAACTGTGCATCAAGATGGCCAAGTTGCTGGGGAAGAATCCGGTCGAGTTGATGCTGGTGGCGCAGAAGGACCGGGCTCCGGCCGAAGCTAAGGAATACTGGGAACTGGCTCGGACGGCCGTGGACGTCATGCTGCACGTCCCATCCCATCCTCGCTATCTCCCGCGGAAGGTCGAGGCCATCGGCAAGGAGCTCCGCCAGATGGAAGCGCAGTGCCTGCTCTATGAGAACGGAGCGGCGGAGACCGAACCGGTCCGTTTGATGGAAACCGTCGAGCGCACCGTGGATGCCTTGATGGAGTACTGGAATCTCTGGAAACAGGGCGAGCCGCTCTATCCCAACTACCTCCTGGCCAACAAGGAGGCCGTTCATCGGGGTGTGACAATCCGGCGTCTGTTGGTGATCTCCGCCGAGCAGGCCGTGTCGAATGCCATCATGGCCGACGCGATCCAGGTGATGGATGACCAACGGCAATCCGGCATCCAGATTTTCTACGCCTTCCGGGAGGAGCTCATAAAATCCGTGACGTATCAGCGCCTCGTCCAGGCGTTCAAGCGTCACGGCTCGGCGGCCGAGATCAATGCGGCCGTGTTCGACAACGAGATCATGGTGATGGCGCGCGCCTACGAGCGGGTCCCGCTGGGGCTGACGGGAGGCAGGGTCATCACCCGGATCAGCCAGCAGGAGATCACCTGGAAACCTCAAGTGATTGAGGAGCTCAGTCCGGCGCCCTTGTTTGACATGACGCGGTATGTCCGGGAGTATGCAGGCCCCAAGGTGTTCAAGGCGGATCTGGCCCGCTTTCGCCGAGAGTCCCGGGAAGGGGCGCGTCCCGACGCGCCCGGGATGGGCGGGTCAGAAGGCGGGGCGCGTCCACCGGGACAGGGGCCTGTCTTGGCAGGCTCGGGGCGGGTGGGTGCGACGATGCCTGGGGCAGGCGGGTGAAGAGGAGGCAACGACCATGAAAGGCTCAATGGGGATCGATCACATCACACTGTGCGTCAAGAATCTGGCTGCGGCCGAGTACCTGTTCACGAAGATACTGGGCTTCGATGTGATCTGGTCCGCACGGGATGTGGGTAGTGAGCACTCGAGCATGGATACCGTGGTCGTCCAGCGCGGGAACGCTAAAATCGCTCTCATGCAGGGCAACGACAAAGACGTCAAGTCACAGATCAACGAGTTCATCGAGAAGTATGGCCAGGGCGTCCAGCACGTCGCCATCGAGGTGGACGACATCGAAGCGGTGTGTCGTGAGTGGGAGACCCACGGGGTGAAGTTCAGCGGTCCCCTGAAGGAAGGCCGCGACGGCTTCGGGCCGTTGAAGCAGCGGTTCACGTACCCCTTGTTCCCTGGGGGCGGGGTCTTCCTTGAGCTGACCCAGCGCCAGCATGGCCAGGAGCAATCCAAGACCTTCGTGCTGGAAACGGTCGAGAAGCTCTACAAGGACATCGAGCGTGACCAGGTTCAAGGCGTGGAACAGACGATCATCGACTACGAGAAGATCCTGAGCGAAGACATGCGGTTCAGGCGCTCGTCATAAAACGGAACAACGTGGGGAGGCCGCGATGTATCTCATCAAGAAAGGCAACGTTCCAAACCAGGCCCACGTAGGGATTCCGGAGGGCCTGCATGAGGAAGAGCACGGCCGCCGGGGGTTTGTCGGACCGGCATCGCACCTGTACCGGAGGCACCCTCCGACCGGATGGGTACGGATTGACGGCCCGCTCCGGCCCCGTGCCTTTGCCTGCGCGGACCTCCCCACCCCCGACCTGCGCGCCGTCGACGCCCGGCCGGTCGAGATCCTGGCGAGCCCGGACGCGCGGGTCTCTCTCTCCCGCAGGGCTGAGACAATGCCGCACTTCGTCCGCAATGCGGACGGCGACGAGGTTCAGTTCGTCCACGCCGGCCACGGGCGATTCGAGACCGACTACGGGGTGTTGTCGTTTGAGCCTGGCGACTACATCGTGATCCCCAAGGGCACGACCTATCGCATCGTCATCGAGTCGAGTCCGGTGCTCTTGCTCATCGTCGAAACCCCAGAGCCGGTCGAGCTGCCCGAACGAGGCCTGCTGGGCCAGCATGCGCAGTTTGATCGTGGGGTGCTGACGGTCCCGGAGCCGGCTCCCGCCTCCAATGGCGAAGGACGCGAGTGGGAAGTTCACATCAAGCGCTGCGGCGAGTACACGCGCGTCGTTTACCCCTTTCATCCCATGGACGTGGTCGGGTGGAAGGGCGATCTCTGGGTGGCCAAGCTCAACGTGCGAGATTTCCGGCCGGTCATGAGCCCGCGCTATCACCTGCCGCCCAGCGTGCATGTGACCTTTCAGGCTGGAGGCACGCTCATCTCGACGTTCGTCCCGCGCCCGTTGGAGAGCGATCCGCAAGCGCTGCACGTCCCCTTCTACCATCGGAACATGGACTATGACGAAGCTCTCTTCTACCATCGGGGGAGCTTCTTCAGCCGGGCCGGCATCAAGCCGGGCATGCTCACGCTGCATCCGCAGGGGATCCATCACGGGCCGCAGCCTCAGGCTGTCGAGGCGAGCAAGACCAAGACCCAGACGGACGAAGTAGCCGTGATGGTCGAGTCTCAGCGGTCGTTCACGGTGCTACCTGTGCTCGAGCCAGTAGAGATCAAGGACTACGCGCTGAGCTGGAGCAAGTCATGAAGCTGGTCAGCTTTCGGGTACAGACGCCGGTCGGACGCTTCGTCAGGGCGGGCGCCCTGCACGGCCACAGCATCGTCGATCTCAACATGGCCTGCGCGCGGCTGCTGGCCGATCAGCACGAGGCGCGGCCCGCGCGTCTAGCCAACGCCATGGTCCCGGCCACGATGCTCGAGCTGCTGGAGGGGGGGGCGTCGGCCATGGCCAGGGCTCGTCAGGCGCTCGAGCACGCGATCTCGCTCGGCGAGGCCGCGCGGGGCCCCGAGGGCGAAACGATCGTCTATCGTCCTGAGCAGGTCCGTCTCCTGGCTCCGCTCCCAAACCCGACGTCGCTCCGCGACTTCATTGCCTTCGAGGAGCACATCGTCGCCACGTCAAAGAAGCGCGGCCAGTCCATTCCGCCTGAATGGTACAAGGCGCCTGTCTATTACAAGGGCAATCACCGGACAATTATCGGACCGGATGAAGACCTCCAGTGGCCGCTGGAGACGACCAAGCTGGACTACGAGCTGGAACTGGCCTGCGTCATCGGGCGCGCCGGGCGGGATGTCTCCGAAAAGGACGCGCCGGCCTACATCGCGGGCTACACGATCATGAACGACTTCAGCGCGCGGGACATCCAGTTCCAGGAGATGGCCTGCCGCCTGGGGCCGGCCAAGGGAAAGGACTTCGCCACCGCCATCGGTCCTTGCCTTCTGACCCCCGATGAGATCCCCGACCTCAACGCGCTTACCATGATCGCGCGGGTGAATGGCGAAGTCTGGTCGCGAGGACAGTTCGGCACCATTCACTGGTCGTTCCCCCAGATGATCGCGCATGTGTCGCGTGGAGAGCCCATCTATCCCGGCGACCTTTTCGGATCGGGGACGGTCGGCGGCGGGTGCGGCCTGGAGATGGATCGCTACCTGAATCCCGGTGATGTCGTCGAGTTGGAGATTCAACCCATCGGGGTGCTGAGGAACCGGGTAGTCAAATCAGAGAGGCAGCCATGAGTAGCAAGACGATGGACGAACGTGCGTTCAAAGAGATGCTCGACCGACACCGTGACCTGTACGACGGGCCGGCGATCGACCCCAAACTCAAGGGCATCATCCGGGACGCGCCGTGTTCGAAGCTCTCGGACTGGGACATTCACCGGATGCTCCGGACGTCCCGATCCGTCTTCTTCGACACGCACGTCGAAGTGGTCTCGGGGCACCACACGGCGACCTATCTCCGGTTCGCCTCTATCGCGCGGTTTCCGCAACTCGTCAGGCTGATCGTCCGGGACATGGCCGATTGGATTCGCCAGACGTTTCAGAAGAACCCCATTGTCGGCATCGTCGCTACGGCGTCGGAGGCACGGCTGCTGGCGGACGGCGTGGCGAGCATCCTACAGGCCGAGATGCCGGTCCGCGTGGTCCTGACCCCGTACAGTCCGGAGACCGGCAAGATCGGCACTGAGGTGAGCCCCGGCTCGATCAAGCCCGGCGAGCGGTTTGTCGCGCTGAACGACGTGACGACGAGGGGCAATTGCGTCAGCAAGCTGGGATCGGTCGTCACCGATCACCGGGGCGTGCTGGCCGGCATGATGGTCTTCGCCCGACGCGACAGCGGGCAGTTCCCGTTGATGGGCGAACTGACCGCGAAGTACCCCTTCTACTACACGGCGGATTTGGACATGCCGCAGTGGGAGCCGAAGGCGTGCCCGCTGTGCGGTGCGAAGAAACCGCTGCTGTCCTGGAGAGACATGCCGGAGTTTTAATCGCAACCGGGAGGTCGCTTATGGAAGTCTTGGAGACTTGGAAGACAGTAAAACGCGCCGACCTGTTGCAGATGTACTACTACTTGCGCCTGACGCGGGCGCTGGAGGACCGGATCACCGCGCTGTACCGGCAGGGCCGGATCGTCGGCGGCGTCTATACCGGCAATGGGATGGAGGCGATCTCCGTCGGCTACGCCTCGGCGCTGGAGCGGGACGACATCATCGCGCCGTTCCATCGGGACATGGGGGCGTTCCTGGTCCGCGGGATCACGCCCGGGGAGGTCGTCGCCCAGTACCTCGGCAAACGCACGGGTCCCACGAAAGGCAAAGACGGCAACGTCCATATGGGCGATCTCAAGCGCGGCGTCATTGGGTTCGTCAGCCACTTGGCTGACAACCTGCCGGTCGCCACCGGAGTCGCGCTGGCGTTCCGGCTGCGTGGCGAGTCCCGCGTGGTCGTGACCAACACCGGCGACGGCGGCACCAGCCGGGGCGACTTCCACGAGGCAATGAACTTCGCGGCGGTCCGCAAGCTCCCGGTCGTCTTCTTCTGTAACAACAACCAATACGCCTACTCCACACCGCTAGGATTGCAGATGGCCGTCAAGGATGTGGTCGACCGCGCCAAGGCCTACGGCATGCCGGGTGAGATCGTGGACGGCAATGACCTGGCCGCCGTCTATCTGGCCGCGCGGCGCGCCATCCAAAAGGCCCGGGCCGGCGAAGGACCGACCTTCATCGAATGCAAGACGATGCGCATGCACGGCCACTCCGAGCATGACTCCGCCAAGTACGTCCCGCGCGAGCTTTTGGAGGAATGGAAGAAGAAGGATCCGATCCTGAAGGCGGAGCAGATGCTCAAGCAGATCGGCTATGCCGATGAGAACACTTTCCGGGAGGTCGGGGAGCGGGTCACGAAAGAAGTGGAGGCCGGCGTGGAGTTCGCCGAGAAAAGTCCTCTACCGGAAGGGCCGGAGACGTTGAACGGGGTGTTTGCGACGGATGAGGAGATCAAACCATGACCACGGCCACGGCAGGACGGGAGGTTACCTACCTCGAGGCGATCTCGCAAGCGCTCGATGAAGAAATGACCCGCGACGAACGGGTATTTCTGATGGGCGAGGACATCGGCCCGTACGGCGGGGCCTTCCGGATCACGGAGGGGTTCCAGCAGAAGTACGGCGAGTGGCGGGTGCTGGACACGCCGCTGTCCGAGTCCGGGTTCGTGGGCGCTGCCATCGGCGCGGCCATGATGGGGATGCGCCCCGTGGTCGAGATGCAGTTCGCCGACTTCATCTCCTGCGCCTTCGACCAGATCACCGAGGTGGCGGCGAAGAACCACTATCGCTGGGGCGCGCCGGTGCCCCTGGTGATCCGCGCGCCGTTCGGCGGCGGGGTGCATGGCGGGCCGTTCCATTCGGAGTGCCCGGAGGGCTGGTTCTTCCACTCGCCCGGCCTCAAACTCGTCGCGCCGTCGACGCCGTACGATGCCAAGGGGCTACTGAAGGCCGCGATCCGGGACCCCAACCCGGTCATCTACTTCGAGCACAAGTTCCTCTACCGCCGGATCAAGGCTGTGCTTCCGTCGGAGGACTTCATCATCCCGATCGGCAAAGCCGACGTGAAGCGCGCTGGCTCGGATGTCTCCGTCATCACGTACGGCGCGATGGTCCATCTAGCGTTGGAGGCCGCCGAATTGCTGGCTAGGGACGGCATCGAGTTGGAAGTCGTGGATCTCCGCACGCTCATTCCGCTCGACAAGGAGGCGATCTATCAGTCCGTCCGCAAGACCGGTAAGGCCATCACGCTCCATGAGGACAACAAAACCGGCGGAATCGGCGCCGAGGTCACCGCGTTGCTGGCGGAAGAATGTTTCGACAGCCTGGATGGCCCGATCATGAGGATCGCTGCGCCTGACACGCCGGTGCCGTTCAGCACGCCTTTGGAAGAGTTCTTTTTGCCCAAGGTGAGCGACATCGTCGCAGCGGCAAAGAAACTGGCCGCCTATTAGTTTGACGTTGACCGTTAAACGTGAAACGTTATACGGCAAGAGTCTTCACGATTAAAGAATAACGTGTAACGTATAACGAGGGTAACGTGCCGACCGACATCATCATGCCCCAGCTCGGGGAAAGCATCGCGGAGGGGACGGTCGTCAAGTGGCTGATCCCGACGGGCGGTCGGGTCGAGAAGGACCAGTCGCTGCTGGAGGTCGAGACCGACAAGGTAGCGCTGGAGATTCCCTCACCCGCGGCCGGCTACCTCACCGA
>VBOD01000101.1 GCA_005877615.1 Nitrospirota bacterium
CTACCAGCGGCGCGAACGGCGTTTCGGCCAGCTACCAGCGGCGCGAACGGCGTTTCGGCCAGACCCGCGATCAACTCGACCACCCGGACGACCAGGTCGATAAAAGGACCGCTTAGTGGATCCGCGGCGGGTCTACTCGGCCCTCGTCTTTTTTCCGCTGTTCTATCTGCTGGTGCGTTACCTGCCGCCGGTCGCCTTCTCGATCTTCGTCGCCACCAGCATCCTCCTGGCCCAATACGAGTACTACCGCTTGCACTTCCCGCACCGATTTTCCGCGCCCATGGGTCTTGGTCTTCTCTGCGGGCTCCTGATCACCACCGGGTTCGCAGTCCCCAGTCGCCTGCCCGAACCGGCGACCGTCACCTTCATCATCATGGCGATTCTCCTGAGCCACGCGTTCTCAGGCCGCGACCTCAAAACCGGGCTTCTCGACACCGCCGTCGTCGTGTTCGGGGCTTTCTATGTGGCATGGCTTCTCGGCCACCTGATCCTGATTGACCGGCTCCCCAACGGGCCGTTTCTGATTTTCTTCCTATTCCTGGTGACGTGGGCCAACGATACGGCCGCCTATTACGTGGGCTCCCTGCTAGGGCGACACCCCTTGGCGCCGGCCATCAGCCCAAAGAAGACCTGGGAGGGAGCCGTCGGCGGGCTGCTCGGATCGGTCGCGGCCGCGTTCGCCTGCCACGCCTGGTTCTTGGACCCCCTGAGCCTGAGTGAGACCGCCTGGTTGGGCTTCGTAATCGGCGTCGCCGCGCCGCTCGGCGATCTCTGCGAATCCGCCCTGAAGCGCAGCGCCAGCGTCAAGGATTCCGGCCGGCTCATCCCCGGCCACGGCGGCATGCTGGACCGCGTGGACAGCTTGATCTTCACGACACCGGTATTCTACTATTGCCTCCTCGCGATGCGACTTTCCTGAGGAACAGCGCATGAAGCGGATCGTCATCCTGGGTTCCACCGGCTCCATCGGCACCAACACCCTGGACATCATCAGCAAATTCACCGAGAAGTTCCAGGCGGTCGGCCTCACGGCCAACGGCAACGTGGACAAGCTCGAAGAGCAGGTCCGGACGTTCTCCCCGGCCGTCGTCGCCATGGCCGACCGGGCCGCCGCGGAGCGCCTGCGCGCGCGGTGCAAGGGCCTGAAGACGACGATCCTGAGCGGGACGGATGGGCTCCGGCAGACTGCCACGCTGGCGGAGGCTGATCTCGTCATCTCGGCCATCGTCGGCGGCGCCGGGCTCGTGCCCACGCTCGCCGCGATCACGGCCGGGAAGTTCGTCGCTCTGGCGAACAAAGAGCCGATGGTGATGGCGGGACGTCTCATGCAGGAGGAGGCCCGCAAGCGCGGCGTCCGGATCTTCCCCGTGGACAGCGAGCACAGCGCGCTTTTCCAGTCCATGGAAGGGCACCGCGTGGAGGACATCCGCCGGCTCATCCTCACTGCCTCGGGCGGCCCGCTCTGGAACCTGACCAAGGAGCAACTGCGCGACGTCACGGTCGAGCAGGCCCTCAAGCATCCGAACTGGAAGATGGGCGACAAGATCACCATCGACTCGGCGACCCTGATGAACAAGGGCCTGGAGGTCGTGGAGGCCCGGTGGCTGTTCGACATCCCCGCCTCGAAGATCGAAGTGGTGGTCCACCGCGAGAGCATCATCCACTCGCTCGTCGAATACGCGGACCGCTCGGTGATCGCCCAGCTCGGCCTTCCGGACATGCGGACCCCGATCGCCTACGCGATGAACTATCCGGAGCGCATCCCGCTGGACCTCCCGTCTCTGAACCTGGCCCAGATCGGCACGCTCACGTTCTTCAATCCCGATCATGACCGGTTCCCCTGCCTCACGCTCGGCTACGACGCCCTGCGCATCGGGGGCACGATGCCCGCCGCCATGAACGCCGCCAACGAAGTGGCCGTGCAGGCCTTCCTGGACCGCCGGATCGGCTTCCTCGGCATCGCCGAGTCCATCCGCCGGACCATGGACGCTCACAAACCGGTCGAGGTCTCGACGGTCGAAGACGCGCTGCACACGGACGCCTGGGCACGCGCAAAAGCCGGCGACGTCGTGAACTCGTTGTCGGCACCTGCGCGGTGAAGTAATCGCGTCCGCCCCTGTGGTACACTAGGGAGCACGTTCGTAAGAGAGCACGTCGCGCATGCAAGCCATCCAGCACTACGGATTCTACGCGCTCGCCTTCGCGATCGCCCTCGGCGCCCTCGTCGCCTTCCACGAATTCGGCCACTTCTGGGTCGCCCGGCGCTGCGGAGTCAAGGTCCTGAAGTTCTCCATCGGCTTCGGGCCGAAGCTGACCGGCCGCCAAGTCGGCGAGACCGAGTATGTCATCTCCGCGATCCCGCTCGGCGGCTACGTGAAGATGCTGGGCGAGGACCTCGGCGACGAGGTGAGCGCGGAGGACAAACAGCGGTCGTTCGCCCACGCGCCTCTCCTCAGGCGCACGGCCATCGTCGCGGCCGGTCCGGTCTTCAATCTGCTGTTGGCCTACCTCATCTTCACCGCCTGGCTGGCCACCGGCGCGCCGCTGTTCGTGCCCTCCTTCGCCGACCTGGCCTCCAACGTGGAAGCGGTCGTGCCCGGTTCTCCGGCCGAGGCCGCCGGCCTCCGCAAGGGCGACAAGATCGTCCAGATCGGCGACAAGCGCATCACCACTTGGAACGAGATGACGGACATCGTCAAGCGCAACCCAGGCACGCCACTGCCGCTCGTCGTGGAGCGTGACGGACGAACCGAGACCCTGACGATCACGCCAGCCGCCCGGAAGGAGAAGCTGGCCGACGGAACCGAGATCGAAATCGGACAGATCGGCATCGCCAAGGCGAACAGGGCCATCCTCCGGAGCGAGCACGTCCTGATGGCGCCGGTGGACGGCCTCGAGGCCACCTGGGGCTGGACCTCGCTGACCGTGGTGGGCATCGCTAAGATGCTCACCCGCGAGATCTCGACCGACAACATCGGCGGTCCGCTGACTATCGCCAAGATTTCGGGCGACGCCGCGACGCAGGGCTTCTCGAACTATGTCTTCCTGATCGCCATCCTCAGCATCAACCTCGGCGTGCTCAACCTCCTGCCGGTCCCGGTCCTCGACGGCGGGCACCTCCTGTTCTTCGCGATCGAAGCGGTCAAGCGCCGGCCCCTGAGCATCCGAAGCCGCGAGCTGGCCCAGCAGGTCGGGTTCTTTCTCCTGATCTGCCTGATGCTCTACGCCTTCCGAAACGACATCCTCAACCTCTGGCCCCGCTAATGCGTCAGTCGCAGCTGCTGATTCCCACCCTCCGGGAGGATCCAGGGGAAGCGGAGATCGTCAGCCACCGGCTGATGCTGCGCGCCGGCATGATCCGCAAGGTCGCCGCCGGCATCTACACGTACCTCCCGCTGGGCCTGCGTGTCATTCGGAAGGTCGAACGCATCATCCGCGAAGAGCTGAACAAGGCGGGGGCGCAGGAGGTCCTCATGCCGATCGCCTCGCCGGCGGAGCTCTGGCAGGAGACCGGGCGCTGGGACTTCTATGGCAAGGAGCTCTTCCGGTTCAAGGACCGGCACGAGCGGGACTTCTGCCTCGGGCCGACGCACGAGGAAGTGATCACCGACCTGGTGCGGCGCGAGGTCCGCTCCTACCGGCAACTCCCGGCGAACTTCTACCAGATCCAGACCAAGTTCAGGGACGAGATCCGGCCGCGATTCGGGCTGATGCGCGGGCGCGAGTTCATCATGAAGGACGCCTACTCGTTCGACGCCGACGAAGCCGGCGCAAAGGAGAGCTACCGGAAGATGTACGAGGCGTACAAGGCCATCTTCACCCGCTGCGGGCTGACCTTCCGCCCGGTAGAAGCCGACACCGGTCTGATCGGCGGCACCTCATCGCATGAGTTCATGGTCCTAGCCGACACCGGCGAAGAGGGCATCGCCGTCTGCGACGCCTGCGACTACGCCGCGAACGTGGAGCGGGCAGAACTGAAAGAGCCGACGCAGGCTGCGCGGGGGGTATTGAAGGAGAAACGGCTCGTTCCCACACCAGGGAAGAAGACCGTAGAGGATGTGACAGCGTTCCTAAATGTCCCCGCCTCGCAACTCGTGAAGACGCTCCTATATCTCGCCGATCGGAAGCCTGTGGCCGTTCTGATCCGCGGCGACCACATCGTTAACGAGATCAAGGTGAAGAAAGCCCTTGGCGCGACGGACTTGGCGATGGCCGATGCGACCACGGTGGAGAAGCTTAGCAGCGCGCCGGTGGGATTCGCCGGGCCCATCGGACTCAAGGGCGTGCCGCTCATTGCCGATCTGTCTGTGAAGGGTCTGGTCAATGTCGTCGTTGGGGGAAATGCGGCGGGCACCCACTGGGTGGACGTCATGCCCGGCCGCGATTTCACGCCTGACCGTTACGCCGATCTGCGCTATGCCGGCGACGGCGACGCCTGTCCGCGCTGCGCGAAACCTCTGCGGATCGTGCGAGGCATCGAGGTCGGCCACGTCTTCATGCTAGGCACCAAGTATAGCGAGAAGATGAAGGCGATCTACCTCGACAAGCAGGGCCAGGAGCGGATGATGGTGATGGGCTGCTATGGGATCGGCGTGGGACGGACCGCCGCGGCCGCGATCGAGCAGAACCACGACGCGAAGGGGATCATCTGGCCGGCGCCGCTCGCCCCCTTCCACGTGCACGTGATCCCGCTCGCCGACAAGGGCAAGGTCCTGGAAGCAGCCGTTGCGCTCGAATCCGAATTCGAAAAGGCCGGAATTGGGGTGCTGCTGGATGACCGGGACGAGCGGCCCGGCGTGAAGTTCAACGATGCCGACCTGATCGGCTGCCCCTACCAGGTGGTGATCGGCGAGAAGAATC
>VBOD01000102.1 GCA_005877615.1 Nitrospirota bacterium
GAGAAACCGCCCGGACGTTGCCCGTCTTCACTTGCTCAGCCAGTGCGATTGGATCCATTGCCCCGCCTTACTCACCCGGCTCGAACCAGACGTCCGTGACTTTATAGGTCGGCGTCTTGGCGAAGCGCGCCACCACCGGCATCCCGATTCGAACAGCGTCGGGCTCGACGCCTTTGAGCCGGGACAGAAACAGCGTATCGGCGCCGTCGAACTCAACGAGGATCAACGTGAACGGCGTTTCTTTGAGGAACGCCTCACCGCCGTAGTGGCAGGTTGTGTAAGTATGGACTCGGCCGGTCAGCGGCATCTCATGCCACGCCGTCGGCGCCCCGCATCCCATGCAATGGGAGCGCGGCGTCGCGTAAGTGTAGCCGCATGCCGTGCAGCGGGAGCCGAACAGCTTGCCTTTACTTAATCCGACGAAGAACGGCGAGTCCTCGGCGTAGCTGTGGCGGTAATCTATCTCGTAGTGGTCGTGGATGATGAGCGGGTCCATTAGATAGACTAGACCGCCTCCAAGATCGAAACCGTGATATACGTTCCCGTGCCCGCGTGGCTGTGGATCAGTCCCCGCGTGGGCTTCTTGAGCTGCAACTTGTCGTTACCCAAATGCTTATTGATGGTGCTCTGCAACTGCCAGAAGGCGAAGACCGCCTGCATCAAGCCCGTCGCGCCGACCGGATGGCCGCAGGCCAGGAGCCCCCCGGACGGATTCACCGGCAGCCGCCCCTGTTTGGGCAATTCCAGGCCGTAATCTACGCCTGGCATGAACGGCACGCCGCTCTCCACGAACTTGCCGCCTTCGCCGTACTTGCAGAGGCCGAGGTCCTCGTAGGTCTGGATCTCCGAGGAGGTGTAGGCGTCGTGCAGCTCGACGAAACTCAGCTCCTGGATCGGGTTCCGGATGCCAGCCATCTCATACGCGAGCTTCGCCGCCATGCGACCGCCGCGGAACGAGTGCACGCCGGGATATTTGAGATGGGCGTAGTCCGACTCCCGCTCGTGCGGCAGCAGGATGACCTTCCCGTGCGGCCGGTCCGCCATACGCATCGCATCGGAGCCTGAGCCCACGCCGGTAATCTTCACGGGGCGGTTACAGACCTTGGCGGCCACCTCTTCGGAGGCCAGGATGCAGACTGCGGCCCCGTCTGACATCGTGCAGATGTCTTCCATCGTCAACGGCGTGGCCACCATCGGCGATTCCCGGACCTGCTTGATCGTGAGCCGCTTGGCCTTCTGGGCGTACGGGTTGTACAGCGCGTTCATGTGGTTCTTGACCGACACCATCGCCATCTGCTCGACCGTGGTGCCGAACTCATGCATGTGGCGCCGGACCATCATCGCGTAGTAGCCGGTGTAGAACCCGCCCACCGGGAAATCGAAGTTGGTGTCGGACGCGAGCGCAATGAACTCGTTGCCCTTCCACGTGTTCACCCGCGACATCGTTTCGAAGCCGAAGGCCACACAGCAGTTCATCCGCCCGGACGCCACCGCCTCCCACGCGGATTGGAAGCAGAGCCCGCCGGTCGCGCCACCGCCCTCGATCCGCTTGGAGGGCTTGGGGCAGAGCCCCAGATAGTCCTGCGCCATGCTGGCGGCTTTCAGTTGCCGCGTGAAGTGATCCGAGAAGTAAGAGCCGACCGCCCCCGCGATCATGTCCTTGGAGAACTTGGGGACGTCCCGCAGCGCGTAGTCATACGCTTCCTTGACCATCAAGCGGAAGTCCTTGTCCGGATGGGCCTTGGCGAACTTGGTGATGCCCCCGCTGATCACGTACACCGGTCTCATGGCCGCAGCCCCTTGACGAACTTCACGACCTCGTCCGTCGCCGTGCCGGGCCGGAACAGCGCGCGGACGCCGGCCGCTTTCAGGCGTGGAATGTCGTCGTCGGGAATGATCCCGCCCCCAAAGATCACGATGTCTTCCGCCCCTTGTTCCTTGAGCAGCTCCAGCACGCGTGGAAACAGGTGGTTGTGCGCGCCGGACAGGACGCTGAGCCCGATGGCGTTCACGTCCTCCTGGATCGCCGTGTTCACAATCTGCTCCGGGGTCTGGTGCAGGCCGGTGTAGATGACCTCCACGCCCGCATCGCGCAGCGCCCGCGCGACCAGCTTCACGCCCCGGTCGTGCCCATCCAGCCCCACCTTCCCGATCAACACCCGCAAGGGTTTCGCCGCCACCGTCATGTCGTTACTCCTTGCTGCGGGTCCTGTCACCGAGCCACCCTGACGTGCTCAGAGCCTTTCGCCGTCGCAGCCCCGCAGACTCGGCTGTAGGCTCTTCCGCTCCGCCAGGGTCCCGCTCGGCGCCACCCGCAGCCTATTACCGAACTTCCTCCAAGTAGTACTTCCCCTCGATGTCTTTCTTCACGTACCCCATCTGAACCTTCGGATCGTGCTCGAAGACCAGCAGCCATTTCTCCTCGAACGCCCGGTCCAGAATCCCTCGCTTCGCTTCCAGCGTCTGCAAGGGATACAGATCGTAGCCCATGACATATGGCAGCGGCAGGTGCGACACGGTCGGGATGAGATCGCCGAGGTAGAGCGCCGTCTTGTCTTCGGATTGAATCTTCACCGCCTGATGGTGGGCGGTATGTCCGCCCGTCACCACTACCGAGACTCCGGGGAAAATCTCGGTGTCACCGTCCAGGAACTCCCAGAGATTCACGTGCGCGACCGGCGTAAAGTTCTCTTTCAGATAGCTCGCCCTCGTCCGCTCGTTGGCACGGACGGCGTCTTCGTACTCGCCGCGCTGCACGAAATACTTGGCCTTTGGGAACGCGGGCACGACCTGGCCGTTCTCCCTGTGCGTGTTGCCGCCACAATGATCGAAGTGCAGGTGCGTGTTGATGACCATGTGGACGTCTTCGACCGCCAGCCCCGCCTTTTTCAGTGAATCATCGAGGGGCGGCCTGCGCTCCACCGCAAAGCGGTCCTGAAACTTGGGGTCAACTTTGGAGCCGAGCCCGGTGTCCACCAGGATGTTTTTGCCCTGCGCACGGATCAGCAGGCAGTTGAGGCCGAGCTGTATGCGGTTCTTCTCATCCGCCGGGCAACACTTCTCCCACAGCACTTTGGGCACGACCCCGAACATCGCGCCTCCATCCAGCCGAAACCGCCCGTCCGTCACCGGATATATCTCTAACTTTCCTAGCCTCATTCACCTCTCCCATAAAGCGGCGCCTGCGGGTGGCGCCGGGCGGGCGCCCGCGATTTCTTTGTAGGGGCAACCCTGTGTGGTTGCCCTCTTCTGGGCGGACACGCAGGTCCGCCCCTACGAGGGACGTCCGGGCTGCTCGGCGACAGGACCCGCTCGCTGCTGCTCATAACACCACCGGCTCCTTGTACGTCCCGAAGACTTCCTTCAGCGCCGCGCAAATCTCACCCAGCGTCGCCTCAGCCTTCACCGCGTCAAGGAGATACGGCATCAAGTTGTCATCTCCCGCCGCCGCCTCCTGCAGTTCCTCCAGCGTGCCTGCCATCTTGAAGGAGTCCCGGCGAGCGCGCAGCGAGGCCAACCGGTCCACCTGGGCCTTCTCCACCTCCGGCCCGATCTTGAGGATTGGAATGCGCTGCTCGTCCGGCTCCACGTACTCGTTGACGCCGACGATGATCCGCTCCTTCCGTTCCACTTCTCGCTGGTAGCGCTGTGACGCGTCCAGGATCTCGCGCTGCGGGTACCCATGCTCGATCGCCCGCACCATCCCACCCATCGCATCGAGCTTCCGGAAGTACTCGCGGGCCCCTTCTTCCAAACGGTTCGTCAGCGACTCGACGTAGGAGGACCCGCCGAGCGGGTCCACGGTGTTCGTGACCTCGCTCTCATGCGCGATGATCTGCTGGGTGCGCAGCGCCAGCTTGACCGCCTCTTCGGTCGGCAGCGCCAAGGTCTCGTCCATCGAATTGGTATGCAGCGACTGGGTCCCGCCCAGTACCGCCGCCAGCGCCTGAAGCGTGGTGCGGACGACGTTGTTCATCGGCTGCTGGGCCGTGAGCGAGCAGCCCGCGGTCTGGGCATGACAGCGGAGCTGGAGGGACCGCGGGTCTTTCGGATGGTGCCGGCGCTCCATCTCGCGCGCCCACAGGCGGCGGGCCGCCCGGAACTTGGCGATCTCCTCGAAGAAGTCGTTGTGCACGTTGAAGAAGAACGAGAGCTGCGGCGCGAAGGCGTCCACGTTCAGACCCGCCTTGACCACCGCCTCCACATAGGTGAGCCCGTCGTAGAGCGTGAAGGCCAGTTCTTGCACGGCCGTGGAGCCGGCTTCGCGGATGTGATAGCCGCTGATGCTGACGGGATGCCACTTCGGGACATGCTTGGCGCCATGGCTGATGGTGTCCACGATCAGGCGGAGGTGCGGTTCCGGCGGGAACAGCCATTCCTTTTGCGCGATGTATTCCTTGAGGATGTCGTTCTGCAGCGTCCCGCCAAGGCGCTCGAACGGAATGCCGCGCCGTTCCGCGACCGCCAGATACATGGCGAAGATGACTGCCGCCGGGCCGTTGATCGTCATGGACGTGGTGACCTGATCGAGCGGGATCCCATCGAAGAGGTGCTCCATGTCCTCCAGGGACGAGACCGCCACGCCGCAATACCCGACCTCGCCGCGGGCGCGCGGGTCGTCCGAGTCCAGGCCCATCAAGGTCGGCAGGTCGAAGGCCACGCTGAGGCCGGTCTGTCCGTGCTGGAGCAGATACTTGAAGCGCCGGTTAGTGTCTTCCGCCGTCCCGAAGCCGGCGAACTGGCGCATCGTCCAGAGCCGACTGCGGTACATGGTCGGATAGACGCCGCGGGTGTACGGGAACTCGCCGGGCCGTCCGAGGTCGCTCTTCGGGTCCCAGGCCTTGAGGTCGTCCGCCGAATAAACACGGGCGATGTCTAATCCTGAGAGCGACGTGAACCTCGGTTTGCGTTCCTGCGTCATTCGTGACCCTCGTTATGCGTTATCCGTTAACGGTTCACGGATAGGTGTAGAACCCTCGGCCGGTCTTGCGGCCCAACCGGCCCGCCTCCACGTACTTGCGCAGGAGCGGGCAGGGCCGGAACTTGGGATCGCCCAGATCCTGATAGAGGACTTCGCAGATCGATAGGACAGTGTCCAGGCCGATCATGTCGGCCAGGGCCAACGGGCCCATGGGATGGTTGGCGCCCTCTGTCATCGCTTGATCGATCGCCTGGGGCGTCAGCGTTCCGCCCTGTCCCTCCTGCAGCAGAAAGATGGCCTCGTTGATCATCGGGATCAGGACCCGATTCACGATAAAGCCCGGCGAGTCCTTGCACACGACCGGCGTCTTGCCCATCTGCTTGGCAACGCCCACGCCGAGCGCCACCGTCTCCTCGGACGTCTCCATCCCTTGCACCACCTCGACTAGCCGCATGACCGGCACCGGGTTCATGAAATGCAAGCCGAGCACCTGCGCGGGACGGCCGGAGACAGCGCCGAGCTTCGTGATCGAGATGGAGGACGTGTTGCTCGCCAGCACGGTCTCCGGCCGGCACAACAAGCCCAGTTGCCGGAAGAGGTCGCATTTGAGTGTGGCGTTCTCCGGGACGGCTTCGATGATGAGCGGGACCTCATCGAAATCCCGCAGGCGGCTCATCGGCCGGAGACGCTCCAGGATCGCGTCCATCTGATCGGCCTTTACCGTCCCTTTCTCCACGGCTCGGTTCAGCCCCTGCCGAATCCTGCCCAGCGCACTCTCGATCGCCTCCGGCTTGGTGTCGAACAGCCAGGCGTCCCACCCGCTGGCGGCAGCAACCTGGGCGATACCGCGCCCCATCTGGCCGGCGCCCAGCACCCCAATCCGCGTGATGTCGCTCAGCATCATGGACTCCTCTCCACCACCATCGCCAACGCCTCGCCGCCGCCGATGCAAAGGCTCGCCAACCCTCGTCGGGCGCCGCGTGCCTCCATCGCATAGAGGAGTGTAGTCAGGATGCGCGCGCCCGTCGCGCCAATCGGATGGCCCAAGGCAACCGCGCCGCCGTTCACGTTGACCTTCACGGAATCAAGCCCCAGTTCCCGGTTGATCGCCAGCGACACGGACGAGAAGGCTTCATTGATCTCGAACAGGTCGATGTCCTTGATGGAGAGACCGGTCAGCTTCAACACCCGCTTGATGGCCTCGACCGGCGCGATCGTGAACCACTCCGGCGCGAGAGCGGCGCCCGCATAGTCCACGATCCGCGCCATCGGCTTGAGCCCGAGGCGCTCGGCCTCATCCTCCGCCATGACCACCAGCGCCGCGGCGCCATCGTTGCAGGACGGCGAGTTGCCCACCGTGAGCAATCCATCTTCCTGGAACACCGGCTTCAGGGAGCGCATCTTGCTGAGGTCCACGCGGTTCGGCTCCTCGTCCTCGGTCACGACGATCGGCGGGCCTTTCTTCTGCGGCACCTCCACCCCCACGATCTCGCGCTTGAAAGCGCCCGACGCGATCGCCTCACGCGCCCGCCGGTAGCTCTCCAGCGCAAAGTCGTCGAGCTCCTGCCGCGTGAACTTGTATTTCTTGGCGCACAGCTCGCCGGCATTGCCCATATGAAAATTGTTGTAGACGTCCCACAGGCCGTCCTTGACGAGGCTATCGGTCAGCTCGCCGTGCCCGAGCCGATAGCCTTGGCGCGCCTTCTCTAACAGGTAGGGCGCGCGCGTCATGTTCTCCATGCCGCCGGTCACCACGATCCGCGACTCGCCCATGCCGATCGTCCGAGCCGCCATGATGGTGGTCATGACGCTGGAGCCGCAGACCTTGTTCACCGTCGTCGCGCCCACCGAAGTCGGGATGCCGGCGCCTATCGAGGCCTGCCGGGCTGGCGCCTGGCCAAGACCCGCGCTGAGCACGCAGCCCATGTAGACCTCGTCCACGCGCTCGCCGGGGAGGTTGATCCGCTTCAGCGCTTCGGCGATCACAGTGCTGCCGAGCTTCGTGGCCGGCACCGGGCTGAAGTCACCGTTGAACGCCCCCATCGGTGTCCGTACCGCGCTGACAATGACCGACTTCTGCTTCGCGTTCACAGGTACTTCTCCCACGGGCTCTGTTCGAGATACGCCTTCACCTTGCTCATGAACTGGTCGGCCGTCGCGCCGTCAATGACCCGGTGGTCGAACGAAAGGCTCAGATAGCACATCGGCCGGATGGCGATGGCGTCGTTGATGACGACGGGCCGCTTCTGGACCGCGCCGACGCCCATGATGGCGATCTGCGGCTGGTGGATGATCGGCGTGCTAAAGAGACTACCGAACCCGCCGTGGTTCGTGATGGTAAAGGTGCCCCCCTGCACCTCCTCAGGGCTCAGCTTCTTGGTCCGCGCGCGCTCGGCCAGGTCGGTGACTTCCTTGGCCAGTTGCGTGAGGCCCTTGCGATCCGCGTGTCGTACCACTGGGACCAGCAACCCGTCCTCCAGCGCCACGGCGACTCCCATGTGGATGTCCTTCTTGACGACGATGCCGGCCTCTCCCCAGGACGAGTTCAGGATCGGCACATCTTTGATCGCTCTGGTGACGGCATTGATCACGAACGGGAGGTACGTCAGAGTCTTGCCTTCCCGGAACCTGGCGATCGCAGAGAAGTCGGCCTCGAAGAACGTGACCACATGGGCGGACGTCTGGCGGCTCTTGACCATCCGCTCCGCGATGGTCTTCCGCATCGGCGTGAACGGAAGGACCTCCTCACTGGCGGAGGGAGCCGCCGCGGAACGAGTCGATGTGGGCTGAGCGGCCTCGCGCTTCGCGAGATAGTCCAACACGTCTTTCCTGGTCACCCGACCGCCGGCGCCGGTGCCAGTGACTTGGGCAAGGTCCACGCCCTTCTCCTTGGCCAACTGTCTGACGGCCGGGGAATAGTAGTCCCGGCCGCCCTCAGGCGGCTCCATATGTCGCAAGATCACACCGGCGACCTTGTTCACGACCCCGTCCGGCTTCACTTCCTCCAGCCGCGCGATCAGCGTGCCGACGGGCACGGTCTCGCCTTCCTGGACGAACACCTCGGTGAGGTAGCCGGCCGCGGGTGAGGGAATCTCCAGCGCTACCTTGTCGGTCTCGACCTCCAGCAGCGACTGGTCCTTCTCGACCCGACCGCCCGTCGGGATCAGCCACTTGACGACCGTCCCCTCCGCGATGCTTTCCCCGAGCTGGGGCATGATGATGTCGGTCGGCACGGCTATTCTCAGTACGCCGCCAGTTTCTTGGCAGCCGCGACGATGTCGCTCACCTTAGGCAAAAAGAACTCTTCCAAAGGCGTGCTGAACGGCACCGGCGTGTCAGGCGCGGCGATCCTCATGATTGGGCCATCCAGGCTGTCGAAACATTCTTCCGCCAGCAACGCGGCGACCTCGGCGCCGATTCCGCCGGTTTTGTTGTCCTCATGGAGCGTGATGGCCTTGCCGGTCTTGCGGA
>VBOD01000103.1 GCA_005877615.1 Nitrospirota bacterium
GAGGAACTTGTGCTCGAAGTAGATGACCGGGTTGGGGTCCCGGATCGCGGCCTTCAGCAGCCCCTTGGCATCGTATGGCGTCGACGGCGCGACGAGTTTGAGGCCGGGCGAGTGGAAGAACCAGCCCTCCGGGCACTCCGAATGGAACGGTCCGCCATGCACCCCGCCGCCGAACGGCGCGCGGATCACCAGGGGCACCGGCGCGCCCCAGCGATAGTGGTTCTTCGCCGCCACCTCGGTGATCTGGTCGA